>JAYQOZ010000204.1:0-4821 GCA_038145035.1 Gemmatimonadaceae bacterium
GCCGCAGCAGGCCGGCCGCGACATCGTAGACGAGCAGCGCGCCGTAATCGGCGCCGACGGTGTCGGCCACCTCAAGCAGGATGGTGCGCGCCGCTTCCTCCAGCGTCACCGTGCGGCCAAGGATCTCGCTGATCGAGTAGAGGAGATTGATCTCCTCGTAGCGCTCCATGAGCTCATCCGCCGCGTGCGACGCCTCCCACTGGCTCTGCAGCAGCTGCCCGATCACCGGTACGAGCACGCCGAGCCAGCGCCGCGGCTCCGCGTTGTCGTCGTGGACCGGTCCGAGCCCCAGCCAGGCGCGCGAGCGCCCGGGAATGCGCGCCACGAGCTGCGGACCGAGCGCCGTCTCGCGGGTGAGCACCTCGCCGATCTCGAGCCGCGCGAAGCCCTCCGGCGGCGAGCCGTCGCCGCCGGAGGTCGCGGCCACGTCGAGCGGTGCGCCGGTCACGGCCTGCGTCCACACCACGGCCCCGCAGCCGTAGGCCGCGGAGAAGGCGTTGAGGGCCGCCCCGAGATCACTCACGCGGCGTGTCCGGGTCGCCTGAGCGTGAGGCGCACCACGTTGCCCTCGCCGCGGAAGCGTTCCACGCGGTCCACCAGGGCCTGCATCAGGAACAGGCCGCGCCCGTCCTCGCGCTCCAGGTTCTCCGGCGTGGTCGGGTCCTCGGTGCAGGCCTCGAGGTCGAAGCCACTGCCCTGGTCCTCCACCTCCACGACGACCTCGCGCTCGCTGACCTCGACCCGGACGCGCACCTCCTTGGCCGCGTCCTCGCCGTTGCCGCGGAGGATCGCGTTGCTCAGGGCCTCGGTGAGCGCGACCGGGAGATTCAGCGTGAGCTGCCGCCCGTCCATCGCGTGGTCGGCGCAGCGGCGCACCACCTGCGCCACCACCCATTCGATGTGCCGGACGTCACTCGGGATGCGCAGGTCCAGCGCGCCGCGTCCCGGCATCTAGAATGCCGCGAGGGCCTGTTCGCGGCTGTCGCTGATCTGGAACAGCGTGTCGAGCTTCGTAAGCTCGAACAGCGTCCGCAGGTCGTCGTTCAGGTTGGCGAGGCGCAGGTCGCCGCCGAGCTCGCGCAGCCGCTTGGCCAGCGAGACCAGCACGCCGAGGCCCGCCGAGTCGATGTAGCCGGTCTTCGCGAAGTCGACGAGGATCTTGCGCGCGCCTCCCTCGGCCTCGTCGAGCACCCGCTGCTTGAGTTCCTGGCGGTTGCTGACGATCAGCTGGCCCTCGACCTCGACGACGACGACGTCACCCTGCTGGGAGAGATGCAGACTCATTGGCGATCCGTTGGGGAGTTCGCGGGGAAAGATGACGCCGAAAACCTGCGGCGCAACGCCTCGGCCACCGCGGGATGCACGAGCTTGTCGATGTCGCCGCCGAAGCGGGCCACCTCGCGCACCAGTGAGGAGCTCAGGTAGCTCACCTCGAGGGAGGGCACCATGAACATGGTCTCGAGCGCCGGGGCCAGATGCCGGTTCATCAACGCCATCTGGTATTCGTACTCGAAGTCGGCCACGGCGCGCAGGCCGCGGAGGATGACCGTGGCCCCGGCCTCGCGGGCAAAGTCCACCACCAGCCCGCGAAAGGCCCGCACCTCGACGCGCGGATCGTCCTCCAGCGCCGCCCGGATGAGGGCCACGCGCTCCTCCTCGTCGAACAGCGGCTGCTTGGAGACGTTCACGGCCACGCCGACAATCAGGCGGTCCACGAACTGCAGCGACCGGCGGATGAGGTCGGCGTGGCCATTCGTGATGGGGTCGAAACTCCCCGCATACAGTGCCGTCTTGGGCATCGTCAGGAGGGCGTGCGGTAGAAGGTGAGGGCGGTGTCGCCGTAGACGCGCCGATCGGCGATGGTGCCATCCACCGGCTCGGGCAGGGTCAGGGCGACTTCGTGCTCGACCCCAAAGATCGCCGCGAACGGGGCCGCGAGCCAGCGGTCGGCGAGGGCTTTTGCGATGCCCGCGCGGTAGGGCGGATCGGCGAAGGCCAGATCCCAGCGCGGTGCGTCCGGGCCGGGCGCCCCTACGAAGCGCACGACGTCCGCCGCGTGCACCCGCGCGCGCTCCCCTGCCCCCAACGCCGCGATGTTGGCGTCCAGCACCCGGCGGGTGCGCGCCTCGCGCTCCACGAAATCGCAGGATTGTGCGCCCCGCGATAGCGCCTCGAGGCCCAGCGCCCCCGAGCCCGCACAGAGATCCAGGACGCGGGCATCGGGCAGCAGGCGTGCCACGATGTTCATCCAGGCCTCGCGCACGCGGTCAGCCGTGGGCCGCACGCCTCGCGGCGGCACGCTGATGCGCCGGCCGCGCCACTCACCCGCCACGATGCGCAGCTCAGACATCGCTGGGCCGGAGATCGAGGATCTGCGCCTGCAGGGTGCGGCTGCCGCGGTACTCGTGCATCTCCAGACGATACACGAGATCGAGCCGCCCGTCGCGCGGCACCTCGGCCGCGCGCGCCGCCAGGCCCCAGCCAATGGCCTCCCTGGGGCCCTCCGCGGCGCCGATCTGCAGCTTCAGTCCATCGGCGGCCACGCGCCGCGGCCCGCCGACAATCGGCACGCCGCGCGAGACCAGCATCGGCCCGGGATTCCCGACCCCGAAGGGCTCCAGGAAGCGAATGGCGCCGAGCAACGTCTCCGTGGCCGCCTCGATCGGCAGCTCGAGGTCCGGCTTGAGCTCCGGGTGCAGCAGGTCGTCGCTCAGGCGCTCTCGCGCCGCTGCGTCGAAGCGCTCGGCGAATTCGGGGATGCGCGCCGCGTCGATCGTCAGCCCCGCCGCCGCGCGATGCCCCCCGAACTTCTCCAGCAGGTCGCCGCAGGCCACCAGGGCCGCGTGCAGGTCGAAGCCGGGAATCGAGCGGCCGCTGCCCTTGCCGATGGCGCGTCCGTCCTCCTGCGCCACCGCAATCATGAACGTCGGGCGATGGGTCAGCTCGACGATGCGCGAGGCCACGATGCCGATGACGCCCGGCTCCCAGCCCTCCCCGTGCAGCACCAGGCCGCGCGCCGCCTCGAGGTCGCGCCCGTGGAGCATCCCCTGCACCTGCTCCAGGATCTCCCGGTCCAGGGCCTGTCGCTCGGTGTTCGCGGCATTGCACTGCACCGCGAGGTCCATCGCCACCGACTCATCGTCGGCGAGCAGCAGCTCCACGCCGAGCAGCGCCTGCCGGATGCGTCCCAACGCGTTGAGCCGCGGCGCGACGACGAATCCGAGGCGCCCCGCCGTCAGCCGCTTCTCGTCGAGCCCCGCCGAGCGAATGAGCGCGCGCAGTCCCACGTTGCGCGGCGCCGACTGGCCGGGCCCTCGCGGCGAGGTCATCCGCTTCAGGCCCTCAGCCACCAGGATGCGATTGTCGCCCGTGAGCGGCGCGACATCGGCCACGGTCGCCAGGGCCACCAGTTCCAGCTGGTCGTCCACGACCTGCGGGTCACCGCCGCAGAGTGCGCTCACGCGGCTCGCGAGCTTCCAGGCCACACCCACCGCGGCGAGCGGCCGGTCGCTGCGCGCCTCGCCGTCGGGATCGACCTGCGGGTTCACCAGCGCCAGGCAGGGCGGCCGCAGCGGGCCAAGCCGGGGGTGGTCCGTGATGATCAAGGCGATGCCGGCGGCCTCGAGGGCGCGGGCCGGCTCCACGGCCGTGGTGCCGCAGTCGCAGGTGAGCACCAGCGCGGCCCGCTGCTCCACGGCGAAGCGTACGCCGGCTGGCCCGAGGTCGTAGCCATCGCGCCTGCGGTCCGGAATGAACGGCAGCACCTCCGCGCCGAGTCCGCGCAGCACCCGCGTCAGCAACGCGGTGGAGCAGATGCCGTCCACGTCGTAGTCCCCGTGCACCACGATGCGCTCGCGGCGGCGCACCGCCTCGGCCAGCCCATAGGCGGCCCGCGTCAGGTCCGGCAGGGCCTCCGGCGGCGCGAGGTCGGCGAGTCGGGGGCGGAGATATCCCTTGGCGCGCTCTGGGTCGTTGAAACCGCGGACGGCCAGCAGCGAGAGCAATGCCTCCGGCAGCGGCGCCCTGTCGGCGCGTTCACCGCGCGGGGCCAGGGCCTCCGCGAGGGTGCGCACGAGATCCGCCGGGACCGCCGGCGCCGAGCGCCAGCGCGCCGCCGGACGGACCCGACTCACGCCTCGTGGTACATCAGGACGCCGCAGACCTCGCAGAGCTCGATGGCGCCCGTCGTGAGCATCGCGTGCCGGCGCTGCATCGGGATGGCGGTGTCGCAGGCGCCGCAGGACATGCCGTTCAGTGCGACCACCACGTGCACGCGCTTCCTGTTGCGGATGCGGTCGTACCGCGTGCGCAGCGGGGCCTCCACGCCCGTCGCCGAGGCCGCGCGCCTGGCCTGGGCGGCCGAGAGTTCGGCCTCGAGCGCCGTCCGCTGCTCCGCGACCTCGCTGCGCGCCGTCACCTGCTCCTCCTCAAGGGCCGTGAGGTCGGTGCGGGCTGCGTTCAGGGCGCCGCGCATCTCCTCGAGTCGGCGGTTCAGCGCCAGCAGGTCGCTCTCCTCGCCGGCGACGATCCGCTTGGCCTGCTCCATCTGCGCCGCGGCGGCGGTGGCCTGCCGCATCGTCTTCACCGCGTCGAGCTGGGCCTGGTTGCGATCGATCAGCTCGCGATGCTCGGCGATCTTGTCCCGCAGGAAGGCCTGTTTCTTCTCCTCCGCCGCGACCAGCCCGTCCTGGCGCTCCACCGCGTCCACGAGTCGGCGCCGCCTGGCGTCCAGATCCGCGATGCGTGGCTCAAGGGCCTCCAGCGTGGTCTCGATCTCGTGAATGGCGAGGTAGTCGGCCTGCAGGGCGCGCAAGGGCGGGG
>JAYQOZ010000205.1:0-4816 GCA_038145035.1 Gemmatimonadaceae bacterium
GGTCGGCACCGTGAACTCGCAGCAGCTGTTGACGCACACGGCCGGCTGGATCGACAACGCAATCCCCTACGGCCGGATGGGCGAGGGCGCGCTCGGCGAAGTGATGCGCGAGGTCAGTGACACGATGTTCTTCACCGAGCCCGGGCGGGTGCTCTCGTATTCGAATCCCGGCTTTTCGATGGCGGGCTACGTCGCCGAACGCGCGGGCGGCAAGCGCTTCGGCACGCTGGCCGACGAACTCGTGCTGCAGCCGATGGGGATGGGCCACGCTACGTTCCGTCCGCTGGCCGCGATGACGCGCGACTTCTCGCAGGGCCACGTCGGGCAGCCGCAGAACCCGGCGGCCGTCGTGCGGCCCTTCACCGAGAACACGGCGCAGTGGGCGGCGGGCTTCCTGTTCGCGACAGCACAGGACATGGCACGCTTCGCCATCGCGGTGATGGACGATGGCATGCTCGACGGCCGTCGCGTCATCCCCGCCGAGGCGGTGCGGCTGCTGACCACGCCGGATCCGCGCGTCCCCAGCGACACGGTGGCGCGCTACGCATACGGCCTCATGGTCGGCCGGCACGCCGAATCCGGTTCGCGCCTGTGGCAGCACGGCGGCGCCATCAATGGTTTCGATGCCGTCGTCACGATGCTGCCCGACCAGCGCACGGCAGTCATCGTGCTCGACAATCGCAGTCGCCACCCGATGTCACTCCTGACCCGCGCATTCGCGCGCGAGTTCGCGGGGCTGGCCTGGTCCGAACCATCGGAGAACCTCCCAGCGGGGCGCGCCCCGACCGCCGCCGAGCGGCGCGCGATGGCGGGCACCTATGCAACGTCGCGGACCCGCGTGTCGCTGGTCGCCGAGGGCGATTCGCTGTTGTTCCAGCAGGGCGTGGCACGCCTTCCGGTCCGCATGCTCGATGACCGGAGCTTCTTCATCCAGCCGCCGGGCGGTGAACGCCAGACGATGTGGCTGGTGCGCGACGCAGAAGGCCGCGTGGCCTACCTCTCGGTATCCCTCCGCGCACTCGCACGCCAGGACTGAGTGTGCCGGACAGCAGCCCCACGTGACGAGGGCAGCGCAGGACGACGGGATCCGACGCAGGCTGGCGAATGCCGGCATTGGGCGGGTCGAAGGGCCGTGCGGGAGGACGCCACCCACCCCGCGGAGGTCAGCGCCAGGTCTCGAAGAACCCGCGGCCGCGCTCGTCGATGGCCCTGCCGTCCAGGCGGCCGCTGAGGTGCGCCCTGCCCTTCATCTGGATGAACGCCCGCGCGCTGACCTGCTCGCCGGGACGTCGGGCGCGCATCGGCGTGGCCGTGGCATCCTCGACCTCGAGCTCGAGCCGAAGGGTATCGGCGCCGCGCACGTCCATGAGGAGCCCGCGTGCCGGGACATTGACCCGGCGCCCGTTCACCACCGCCTGCCGACCGTCCTCGTAGGTGATCTCACGCGGTCGGAACACACCGGCGAAGCCCAGTGAGTCCACGAGGTAGAGGAACAGGGGCTCGTCCACCGCATCGGCGCCTCCACGCTGTACGCGACCGTACAGCAGCGAGTACGCGCCCACGCGCGCCGAACCCCATTCCCAGGTGACATCGCGCCAGACGCCCCAGTTGTGGTCGTGGTAGCTCTGCGCAGCCTCGTACACATCGCAGCGCTCGTTCACGCAGACGCGGCCGCTCGCGACGGCACGCAGCGCCGGCACCGCGTAGCCGCTGTGCAGCGACTCCCCGCCGATCTCCGCGCCGGGGAAGTACGCCGCCGGCTCCGGCGTGACCACGAGATCCACGCGCGCCTCGGCGGAGCCACCGACCTCCCGCGCTGTCGCCACCACCTGATAGCGGCCGTCGTCCTGCAGCGTCACGCGGTTCGTGCCGAGCGCGAGGTCGGCCCGCGTGGTATCGAAGGCAATCAGCGCCGCCGGCAGCAGCGTCTCGAAGCGCCGCGCCGGCCTGCCCTGCTCGTGCAGGGTGATGAGCACGTTGCCACCCCACGCGCCGTCCGGCACGTCGCCACCGATGGCCAGCGTGATGAAGGCCCAGCGCCGCGCGTCCGCGCCCAGCACGTTGAAGTAGTGCCACTCGCCCCAGGTCTCGCGCTCGCCGGGCGAAACGGCGGCCGGCGTGACGTGGAAGCGATCCATCTCGTGCCGCAGCCCCGCGGGGCCGGGCGTCAGGACGCCTGCATCGCCGGCGTCATCCTCCCATCGCCCGGCGACGATCGTCGGCGCCGCGCCCACGGCCCGCGTGGCGGACGGGATCTCCCCCATCGCCCGCGCGGGAACCTCGCGTCCCTCCGCCGTACGCAGGTAGAGCAGCACGCCGTCCGTCTGCGGGGCCACGGCCGTGACCACGTCGCCGAGCCGTGCCGAGGCCAGCACCTGTCGCTGCACGAAGCGCGCGTTCGCGATGCTCACGAACATCCCGCCAACGCCGCCGGTCTTCATCACCTCGAGGGAGAGACCCTCGGGCAGCACGGAGATCGTCCCGCCGCCGATGAGTTTCTCGTCGCGGCTCTGCGCGACCATCGCCTCGCCGATGGCGAGCAGCGTAATCATCACGCCCACGCCGAGGCCGAAGCCGCCGAGCAGGAACAGCGTGCGCCAGGGCCGATCCCGCAGCCCGCCGAAGGCCAGCCGCCAGATCACGCGCCGGTGGCCCCGCTGTCGTCCACGATCTCGCCGTCGCGCAGGTGCACCACACGCTTCGCGGCCTTGGCGAGGTCCTCGTCGTGCGTCACCACCACCAACGTGGTGCCGTCGGCGTTCAGGCGGGCGAACATCTCGATCATCTCGGCGCCGGTGCGCGCGTCGAGCTCGCCGGTAGGCTCATCGGCCAGCAACAGGGCCGGACGGTTGGCCAGCGCCCGCGCCACCGCCACGCGCTGCTGCTCCCCGCCGCTCAGCTGGAATGGCCGATGCCCCGCGCGTCCGGCCAGCCCGACATAGCCGAGCAGCTCCATCACGCGCGCCTGACGCCCCGCGCGGGGCACCCCCGCTTCCGCCATCGGCAGTTCCACGTTCTCGGCCGCGGTGAGCGTGGGCATCAGGTAGAAGCGCTGGAACACGAAGCCCACCTGCGTCAGCCGAAAGCGGGTGGCCTCCGCGTCGGCGACCCGCGAGACATCGCGGCCCGCGATGGTGATGCTCCCCGCCGTCGGACGGTCGATCGCACCGAGCAGGTTGAGCAGCGTGGACTTGCCGCAGCCCGAAGGGCCCACGAGCGCCACGTACTCGCCCTGATGGATATCCAGCGAAATGCCGCGCACGGCGTGCACCGGCTCGCCGGCCACGGGGTAATCGCGCCGCACGTCGCGGGCAGAGAGGACAATGCTCACGCCACCGCTTCCTCGCGCAGGGTGCGCGCGATCGGGAGGGAGGCGGCACGCCAGGCCGGCCAGACGCCGGCGAGGATGCCGCAGAGGACGAGGAGTCCGAGCGCGCGATACGCCGCGCGCGGCTCGAAGAGAAAGAAGTCGAAGGCCGCTGGCAGGCCCGGGAACGTCGCCAGGATGGAATTCAGCCATTCCGCGGTGACGAGCCCCAGCCCGATTCCCAGCGTGGCGCCCACCAGTGACAGGGCCACGCCCTCGGCCACAATCTGTGCCACCACGCGCCAGCGGGCCACGCCGATGGCCCGCAGCACCGCGATCTCGCCAAGCCGTTCGTTCACGCTCACGGTCACGAGCGTGGTGACGAGCAGGAAGCCCACCGCCAGGGACACACTCGCGAGGATGAACGCCAGCTGGCGGAAGTAGCCGAGCCGCTCGTCCACGAATCGCAGGGCGGCCTCGGTCGAGATGGCCGACATCCGCGGCTCCGCACGCTCGATGCGCGCGGCGACGCTGTCGGCGTGCGCGCCCGCCCGGAGGCCGACGAGCGCCACCGAGATGCGGTCTGCCCGGGCCGGACCGCCCATCGCCTGCAGCGTTTCCAGACGCGTGGCGGCCGCGAGTTCCCCGCCGGAGAGCATCACGAAGCGCCCGCGGCCCACGATCACCAGTTCGCGACGGCCGGCATAACGCCGCAGCTGCGGGTCGTAGCCCGCGGCGGCGCGCACCGTGTCGCCGATGCGCAGCCCGGTGGCCTCGAGCATCGCCGCGTTCCACACCGTTTCGTCCGGCCCCGCGATCTCTCGTCCCTCCACGACCACGTAGTCGGCCTGCACCTGCGGATCGATGCCGAGCGCAAAGGCCGCGACCACGGAATCGCCACGGGGCACGAACAGCTTGCCGCCGAGCACCGGTGCCACGGCCGCCACGTCCGGGTCCGCGGCGAGGGCCGCGACCAGCGCCGACGCGCCAGCAATCGTCGTTTCCGAGTCGAACGGGATCGTTCCCCGTGGCGTGAGGCGCAGCTGATACGGCTGCTGCTCCAGGAACCCGCGGAAGCTCGCCCGCATCCCGGAGCCGAGCATCACCATGTCGAGCAGCATCGCCGCAGCGACGGCAACGCCGGCGGTGGTGAGCGCCGTGCGCGTACGACGGCGCAGCAGCGTCGCGAGGGCCAGTCGCAGCATCATCGGCCGACGAGCTCGAGGGGGGCCTGTCGCACGAACCGTTGCGCCGCCAGCACCCCGGCAATGACGCCGAGGGCGAGCGAGAGGCCGGTGGCGAAGAGCACGATGCCCGGCGTCACCAGGGCGAACCGCAGCGGCGTCCCGTAGACGCCCTGGTAGTGCCAGTTCACGATCCAGGAGGCGAGCCAGCCGAGGGCGGCCCCCATCGCCGACCCGATGAGGGCCACGGCCGAGGCCTCGAGCACCACCGCGCGCCGCCCCCTGCCGCGCCGGAATCCCATTAGGCGGGGCGCCCCCCCCTCCC
>JAYQOZ010000206.1:0-4805 GCA_038145035.1 Gemmatimonadaceae bacterium
CGGCGCTGATGGCGGCGAGCGCGCCGGGCACCACGCATTCGGTTTCGCGGCGGAACTGCGTGACACGGGCCGCCAGGCCCGTCTCCTCGCCCGACGACTGGACCACCTGCTCGAGCCTGGCGATGGCCTCGGGCCCAAGCGTGAAGACCGCCCCGAGCGAGGAATCGCGTCGTCCGGTGTGCTCGTTCCAGCGCTGCGCGAGCCCCCGCAGGAGGTCCGCCGCGCGATTGTAGTCCTTCTGCGCGCCGCCGGTCTTCGTGGCGCGCACGCCGCTCACCGCGACCAGCAACTGCCAGTGCCTGGGAAACGTGGCCTGGCCCATCAGCGACGCCGGCAGGTATCGGAACGCCCCCACCATGCCGGCGGAGTTGCAGAGGATCGCCACGTGATCCTGCGCCCCGCCGCGCGTGCCGACGCCGCGCTCACCGTCCCAGGGGCCGAACGGGGCTCCCATCTCGATGGCGCCGCAGTACTCGGCCAGCGCGAGGCGATCGCCGAGGTGCTGCTGCCACTCCCGGCGTTCCTCGAGTCCGTTGGCTTCGGCTACCGCCAGCGTGAGCATCGTGACGAAGGCACTCGAGGACGACAGTCCCGCCGAGCGCGGAAGCGTCGAGGAGGTCAGGACGTGCACGCCGCGCCGCAGCGGCGCGAAGTCCCGCGCCAGTCGCCGGGCCACGGCCGCCAAATAGGTGCCGCCGTGCGCGCCGCCGGGCCGCGCGTCGCGCCGGATGGGAATGCGCGCCCGCCGTCCGGTCCGCGTATCCTCGAGGTCGATGATCGGCGTATCGATGGGCGTCACCTCGGCCGTGATGCCCTCCTCGATGGCACAGGTCAGCGACGGTCCACCGCCGTAGTCCACGTGCTTGCCGAACAGCTCGATGCGACCGGGAACGAAGAGACGGCGCGTCACGGCTGCGGCGTCCGACCGGACAGCAGTCGCTCGAGCGCCAGGACATCGTGGCGGTGCGTGAGATCCGGTACCGGATGGGCCGCCCGGATTGCCTGCAGGCGATCGCCGCGGCCGAGGGCGCGCTGCACGGCCGCCTGCAGTTCCAGCTCTCCGCGCGCCGACGGCTGTACGGCGGCGCAATCGTCGAAGATGCGCTCGTCAAGGCGCCAGAGATTCATGGACACCGCACGCTGCGGCGCCAGCGCCAGCGGGTGGTCGGCCGGCGGCTTCTCGACGATCGCGCGCAGTCCGTCATCGGGGGCGAGGTCGAGCAGGGCGAACTGCAGTACGCGCTCCCGCTCCATCAGCCCGTCGGCAACCAACGCGTCGGCATCAAAGGCCACGAGCCCCGGGTGCTGGGCCTCGACGAGCAGGCGTATCGCGGCGGCAGGGTAGAGGTTATCCGCGTTGGCCACCAGGAACTGGCAGTGCCCCTCGTCATCCCGGGGCGCGCCAGCCGGCGCGGTGACCGCCTCACGGGCGGCCAGCAGCGCATGCGCCGTGCCGCGCGCCGTCTCCTGCACGGCATAGCGAATGCGCAGACGCTTCGGGGGCGCGAGTTCATCGTAGCGCGCACGCAGGACGTCGTCGTCCGGTGCCACGACGAACACGATGTCCGTGACGCCGGCGTCCGCGAACTCGTGCAGTGCGTAGTCCATCAGCGGTCGTCCCGCGATGGGCATCATCCCCTTCGTCCCCCGCGCCGCCGCGGCACGCTGCGCCTCCGACAGCGGCGCCCCGTCCTCCCGCTGCATCCGCGAGCCAAGCCCGCGGGCAAGGATGACGGCCATCGTGGCCCGCATCAGGCCGCCCGGCGGAATCCCTGGACAACGCGCCAGGCAACGATGCCGCTGACCACGAACACGACGCCCCACAGCGCCAGCAGCGACGTGCGACCCATGAGCAGGGCACCCACGCCGAAGAGCGCCGCATACACGAACAGCACGCCAGTCACCCAGCCGAGCAGCGCCGAGGCGAAGGAATCCGGGCTGGCGGCAATGCCGGATGCGGCGCGCACCTCGGCCCAGCCGGGGCCGGCGGGACGCACGAGGCGATAGAAGCGCTCGAGCACCTCGCGATCCGTGCGCGGGCCGATGAATGCCGCGGCGATCCAGATGGCCGTGGTGGCAAACACCGTGATGAGCAGGGACACGTGGGCCGGAATGTCCGCCCCGCCCCGACGTGCCACCTCGAAGCCCACGGCGATGAGGAACGAACCCGCCATCGCGGCCACCTCCGCCGAGGCGTTCACGCGCCACCAGTACCAGCGCAGCAGGTAGAGCAGGCCGGTGCCCGCCCCGATGGACAGCAGCAGCGTGAAGCCCGTGCGCGCCGTCTCGATATAGAACGTCAGGCCCGCCGCCAGCAGCATCAGCAGGGCGGTGACGATGCGCCCCACCATCACGTAGTGCCGTTCATCCGCGTGGGGGCGCACGAAGCGCCGGTAGAGATCGTGCACGAGGTAGCTCGTGCCCCAGTTCAGGTGCGTGACGATGGTGGACACATAGGCCGAGAGGAGGCCGGCCACCATCAGGCCCAGCCAGCCGGCGGGCAGGAAGGTCAGCATCGCCGGGTACGCGATGTCGTTGCCGATGAGATTCTCCGGTACCGTCGGGAAGGCGCGGGCGATGTCGTCGAGCTGCGGGAAGACGAGGATCGAGCTCAGGGCGACCAGGATCCACGGCCAGGTGCGCAGACCATAGTGCGCGACGTTGAAGAACATCGTGCCAAGCAGCGCGTCCTGTTCCGTGCGGGCCGCGAGCATGCGTTGGGCGATGTAGCTGCCGCCGCCGGGTTCTGCCCCGGGGTACCACACCGACCACCACTGCACCGTGAGCGGGAGGATCAGGACCGTGAGGGTGACGGTCCAGTCCGAGAAGTCGGGGAGAAAGGCATAGGTCTCCACCGGCAGCTTCGCGAAGAGTCCCGCGAGCCCGCCGACCTCCGGACGCTGCAGCGCGAAGTACGCCGCCGCGAACGAACCGGCCATGGCGATGCCGAACTGGATCAGGTCGGCGACCAGCACGCCCCAGAGCCCGGACACCACGGCGAATCCGACGTTGAACAGCGCGCAGACGGCGAGGGTCTGCCACATCGGCCAGCCGAGCAGGATCGAGGCGATCTTGGCCGCGGCGAGGTTCACCGTGGCCATGATGACGCAGTTGAAGACCAGCCCGAGGTAGACGGCGCGGAATCCGCGCACGAAGCTGGCCGCCTTGCCGGAGTACCGGATCTCATAGAACTCGAGGTCCGTGAGCACCCCGGAGCGCCGCCACATACGGGCGTAGAACATCACCGTGGCCATGCCGGTGAGCAGGAAGGCCCACCAGGCCCAGTTGCCGGCCACGCCGCCGCCGCGCACGAGGTCGGTCACGAGGTTCGGCGTGTCGGTGCTGAAGGTCGTGGCGACCATCGAGACACCGATCAGCCACCACGGCGCCGCGCGCCCGCTGGTGAAGAACTCCACCGTGCTCGATCCCGCGCGCCGCGCCAGCAGCAGCGCCGGCACGAAGGCAACGGCCAGTGACGCGACGACGATGGTCCAGTCGAGGGTGGTCAGTCTCATGCCCGGGCCTTCGACCACTCACCGCGGGTGAAGTCCGGGAAGCGCATCGGCCGGCTGCCGCGCGCCACGGACATCTGGCTCAGCGGGTACGGCGCGCTCCAGGCCGCCGCATCGTACACGTCGAAGTCCGGCGCCAACCCCTCGCGCAGGCACTGTACGAGGCGCCACATCATCACGAAGTCCATGCCGCCGTGCCCGCCCTTCTTCCGGGCCAGCTCGCCGATGTTGGTCCAGAGCGGGTGCTCGTGCGAGGTCTTCCACTCGTCGATCGGGCCCCAGGCGTGCGAACGCGATCGGCCTTCCACGTAGATGCGGGGCGGATAGTCCTCGAAGGCGCCCTTGGTGCCGGCCACGTGGTTGAGGCGCGAATACGGCCGCGGACTCGACACCTCGTGCTCGAGGCGGATGGTGCGCCCCTTCACGGTGCGGATCAGCGAGGAGTTGAGGTCGCCCGTGAGGTACCGCTCGCGCCACTTGGGGTCGCTGCGGTCGGCGACCGTTGCCTCGCGGTGCAGCGAGAGCCCGCGCTCCTCGGTGCTCATGGACACCAGGTAGTCGAAGCGGTCACCGGCATGGATGTCCATGTACCAGGCCACCGGCCCGAGCCCGTGTGTGGGATACAGGTTGGCGTTCGCCCGCGTATGGAAGTCGCGACGCCACAGCCCTTCGTCCCGATCCTCGAACAGGATCGTGCGGAGGTCGTGGATGTAGGCCGCCGCGCCGTGCTGGACCTCGCCGAGCACGCCGTCGTGCACGAGGCGGTTCACCAGCATCTCGTTGTAGCCGTAGTTGCAGTTCTCGAGCTGGAGGCAGTGTCGCCGCGACTTCTCGGAGGCGTCCACCAGGGCCCAGAGGTCCCGCAGCGTGATGCCGGTGGGACACTCCGTGCCGCAGTGCTTGCCGGCCTTGAGTGCCGCGAGCATCACCGGCGTATGCCAGTCCCAGGGCGTGGCGGTATAGACGAAGTCGATGTCGTCACGCTGCACGAGCCGCTCGAAGTCGCGCTCGCCGTCGGTGTAGACCTCGGGCGCTGGCTGGCCGGCGTCGGTGCACATCTTCACGGCGCGCATGGCCTTGTCGGGCACGATGTCGGCCACGGCGACGATGCGCACGTTGTCGATGGCGAGGAGCTCGGAGATGATGGAGCGCCCGCGCAGCCCCGTGCCGACGATGCCGAACCGGACGGTGTCGTGCGCCTCGAAGGGCACGGCGCGCATGGTCTGCGCCGCCGCGCTCCGCGGCGGCGGCGCATCGGGCGCGTCGATGGCGTCAATGGACTCGGCATTCGCC
>JAYQOZ010000207.1:0-4798 GCA_038145035.1 Gemmatimonadaceae bacterium
GTCGAAGATCATCGCGTACCCGTCCGCCGTACGCACCTCCTCCAGCGCGATCTTGATGATGTCGAACAGCGGCTGCATCGCGTCCGACTGCACCGTCTGCGCCTCTTCCTCGAGCAGCTGCAGGGTGTCGCGGTAGCGGGTGTCCATCACCTGCAGCGCCGTGAACCGAGTGACCTTGTCGGCCTGCGACAGCGCCGCCGAGTCCTTCTCGAAGGCGGCCATCAGCACGTTGAGCGAATCCACCATCACCTTCTGGCGGGCGCTGAGCGCCTCCATGCCCGTGCGGATGCGCGCCTCGGCCTGCACGCGGCCCGGCATCTCCTGCAGGATCTTGCGGGAGTCCACGAAGCCCACCTTCTGCGCAGCGAGCGGGGCGGCGGTGAGGAGCAGGAGGGCGACCGCGAAGGCGCCGCGAACAATACCGATCATCGATACTCCAGGATTAGAAGAACTGGCCTAGCCGGAAGTGCAGCTGCCATTGGGGATCGGGACGCCCGAACTCGTCACGCCGGTCGAAGCCGTACGCGAAGTCGAGTCCGAGGGGACCTAGCGGGCTCACCGTGGAGGCGCCGAAGCCGGCGCCACGGAAGAGCCGCGTGGGATCAAAGTCGCGGGGGCGGTCCCAGATATTCCCCGCGTCATAGAACACGTTGATGTACAGGTTGGCGTTGAAGCGAAGGCCTACTTCCGCCGTCGAGGTGAAGAAGGCGCTGCCGAACGACTCGCGCTGGGCGTTGAACGTACCCGCCGAGGTCGAGAAGCCCCGGGGCGTGATGGAGAACTCGGGATAGCCGCGCAGCGGTTCGCCGAACTGCACGCCACCAAGCGAGAACTGCTGCGACCAGAAGAAATCGCCCGGGTCGCCGAAGACGGCACCGCCGCGGGCCGTGAGGCCCATGGTCAGGCGCAGCGGCGAGCTGCCGGGCTTCTGCCCACCCAGGCGCGCGAGCAGCGTGTAGTTGCGCAGCTCGGCCGTGTAGCGCTGGAAGTTCGCCGAGCCGCCCAGCGGGCCGCCGTTGAACTGCGCGCTGACGGTCTGGAGCTTGCCGTCGGTGGCGAACGGCATGTCCACGCGCGTGTCCTTCGTAAGGTCCAGGCCAAAGGTCGAACGGAGACAGCCCTGACAGCCGTCGTTGGTGACGGACCCGAGCAGGCCGCTACTGCCGAAGCGCACCGACTCCAGGCCATAGGAGGCGAACACGCGGGTGAAGCGCGACTCGGGAAACGGGAAGCCGAAGCGCAGGTTCGAGCCGATGCGGGTCGTCTGGCCGAAGTCGGCGATCCGGAAGCGGGCCTGCGAGTGATAGGCCTGGAGCTGGCCCGACACGCGGGTGCCGCGGATCGCCGGGTCGAGGTACGTGGCGCTGAAGTCGTTGATGAAGCGGCCGTACTGCCACTGCACCGAGCCGCGCTTGCAGCGGCCGAACAGGTTCGGCTGGTCCAGTCCGATGAAGCCGCCGACACCGGTGCCCTGGCCCGCCGAGGCGCCGAAGTTCACGTTGCCGGTACGCTTCTCCTTCACGCGGAACACGATGTCGATGTCGCCCTGCTCGTTGGCCGGACGCGTGTCCGGGAACGGCAGCGGCGTCTCGAAGAAGCCCATGTTGCCGATGCCCTGCCAACTGCGGATCAGGCGGTCCTGGTTGAAGACGTCACCCGGGATGATGAACAGCTGGTCACGGATGCACTGTTCAACGGTGTAGTCGTTGCCGAGGATGTCCACCCGGTTGATGATCGCCGGTGCCCCCTCTCGGATGTCCCAGCGCAGCCGCACCACCGCGTTGCTGTCCGTGGGATCGCGCTCCACCACCGGGTTGATCTGCGCGTAGATGTAGCCGTCGTTGTTGTACAGCGTCTGCAGCTCACGCGTCGCCTCGTCCCAGCGCGTGCGGTCGAAGACGTCGGTGGCCGGCGGCCGGCGCTTGAGCAGCGCCCGGGCGCGCTCCGTCACCGTCGGCGCACGGTCCCTGAACGGATACAGCAGGGCGATCTGGTCGGACGTGAAGTGCCGGTTCCCCACTACCTCGAAGCCGGTCACCTTGTACTGCTCACCCTCACTGACACTCAGCTCGATGAGCGCCTTGCCCTTGTCGGCATCGACGATCAGTGTGTCCCGTCGGATCTGGAAGTCCACGAAGCCACGCTCGGCGAAGAGCTTCGGCACCTTCTCGCCGAGGTCGGTGGCGTAGACGTCCTCGTCGAACTCGCCCTTGCGCCACCACCAGAGGCCCTCGGGCTTCGTCTCCATGGCCTTCGTGACCAGCGACGGCTCCACCTGTGCGCTGCCGACCACGCGCAGGCCGGAGATGGCGAGTCGGCGTCCTTCGTTCACCTGGAAGGTGAGGGCCATCCGTTCACCCACGCTGGTCGTCTCGGGACGCACGCGGGCGAGATAGTAGCCGTTGGACTTGTAGAGCGAGTCGATGCGCCGCATCGCGACTGCAATCTGCGCGGGATCCACCGGCCGGCCGAGCAGCAGCGAGATGCGGTCCTCCACCTGCCGCGCGGGGATGCGCTCGGTGCCGGCGACCTTGAGCTCGCCCAGCAGCGGACGCTCGCGCACCGCGATGACCATCGCGGCTCCCGTGCCGGCCGCCGGAAGGCCACAGCGGATCTCCACGGCATCGAAGTCCCCCGTCGAGAACAGGTCCCGAATGGCGCGCTGGACGGCCGGGAAGCTCAGCGCATTCCCGGGCACGAGGCCGCTGTTGGCCACGATCGATTCGCCCAGCACACGCGAGTTCCCCCGGACCACGATGGAGTCCGGGGTCAGGCAGCGGGCGACGGTGGCTTGGGGGTCCTGCGCGAGCAGTGGTGACCCCGCCAGCAAGGCGATGGCCACCAACAGGATACGATGCATGGAGGGAATATACACGGGTCAGGACCGGACAGGTTCATCCTGCCCGGTCCCGGAAAGGCGTGGCTAGTGGGGGGCCTACTTCGGGGTGGGCACCGGCGTGCGGAACTCGAGCTTTGCCCCGTCCGCCGACACGTCCACCTCGATCTCGTCCCCGCGGCTGAACTCGGCCATCAGGATCCGCTCCGAGAGCGGGTCCTCGATCCAGCGCTGGATGGCACGCTTCAGGGGCCGCGCGCCGTAGCTCTGGTCGTAGCCGTGCTTGACCAGGAATGCCGTGGCTGCCTCGGTGAGCTTGAGCGTGAGCTCCTCATCACCGAGCCGCGACTGGACGTCCCTGAGCAGGATCGAGACGATCTGTGCGATGTGGTCCTTGCCCAGCGGGTGGAACACGATCACGTCGTCCAGCCGGTTCAGGAACTCCGGGTTGAACGCATGCTGCAACTCCTCCTTCACCTTCTCGGACATCCGCGCGAAATCGGCGGCCGCCTCGGTCGCCCCGAACCCGAGGGCCCGGTTCTTGGTGATGTCCTTCGCGCCCACGTTCGACGTCATGATGACGACCGTGTTCTTGAAGTCGATCACCCGGCCGTAGTTGTCCGTCAGGTGGCCCTCATCCAGGACCTGCAGCAGCACGTTGAACACGTCCGGGTGCGCCTTCTCGATCTCGTCGAGCAGGATCACGGAGTAGGGCTTGCGGCGCACGGCCTTGGTGAGCGCGCCGGAGTCCTCGTAGCCCACGTAGCCCGGCGGGGCGCCGATGAGCCGTGACACGGAGAATTTCTCCATGTACTCACTCATGTCCACGCGGATGAGCGCCGAGGTGTCGGCAAAGAGGAACTTGGCCAGGGCCCGCGCCAGTTCCGTCTTGCCTACGCCGGTGGGGCCGCAGAAGATGAACGAGCCGATGGGGCGTCGTGGGTCCTTGAGGCCGGCGCGGCTGCGCCGGATGGACCGCGCGATGGCCTTGATGGCCTCCTCCTGCGCCACGACGGAGGCGTGCAGCTCCTCCTCCATGCGCAGCAGGCGGGCCGTCTCGGCCTCCTGCAGGCGAGTGACGGGAATGCCGGTCCAGCGACTCACGATGAAGGCGATCTCCTCCTCGCCGAGCACCGGGCGCATGGACTGCCGCCTCTGCTCCCAGTCCTCCTGCCGGGCGCGAATCTCGCCCTGCAGCTCACGCTCGCTGTCGCGCAGGGCGGCGGCCTTCTCGAAATTCTGGTCCCGGACGGCGGCGTCCTTTTCCGCGTTCACCTGCTCGAGCCTCGCCTTCAGGTCGGCCACTTCCGGCGGCGGCACCTGGGCCGCCAGGCGCGCCCGGGCCCCCGCCTCATCGATCACGTCGATGGCCTTGTCGGGCAGGAAGCGATCGGTGATGTAGCGCTCCGAGAGCTTGACCGCGATCGACAGCGTGTCGTCGGGGATCGTGACGCGGTGATGGTCCTCGTACTTGGCCCGCAGGCCCTTGAGGATCTCGACCGTCTCGTCGATCGAGGGCGGCTCTACTACGACGGTCTGGAAGCGACGCTCCAGCGCACCGTCCTTCTCGATGTACTTGCGGTACTCATTGAGCGTGGACGCGCCGACGCACTGCAGCTCGCCGCGCGCGAGCGCGGGCTTCAGCATGTTGCTGGCGTCGATCGCGCCCTCGGCGGCGCCGGCGCCCACCAGCGTGTGCAGCTCGTCGATGAACAGGATGATCTGCTTGTTCTGCGCAATCTCGTTCATCACCGCCTTGAGCCGCTCCTCGAACTGGCCACGATACTTCGTGCCGGCGATCACCGCCGCCATGTCCAGCGAGAGCACGCGCTGGTCACGCAGCGAATCCGGGCACTCGTTGTTCGCGATGAGCTGGGCCAGGCCTTCCACGATCGCCGTCTTGCCCACGCCCGGTTCGCCGATGAGCACCGGGTTGTTCTTCTTGCGGCGCGACAGCACCTC
>JAYQOZ010000208.1:0-4786 GCA_038145035.1 Gemmatimonadaceae bacterium
CTGGTCGGCATCGCCGAGGTCGGGGCGCGCGCGGCGGGCGACGCGTCGGGCCGGCGGGGGCTCAAGGCCACGGTGGGCTTCATCGAGGGCATCGAGGTGCTCTGCGCCCCGGTGGTTGCCTTCGGGGCCTGGGCGGACGAGGCGCTGCTGCGCCTGCTTCCGCCGCCGCCGCTGGACGAGAGCGACCGCGAGGACGCGGTGGAGCGCTTCCGCGAGGTCGTGGCCGCCGAGGCGGACATCGACGAGCGCGGCGAGGTGCTGATCCACGGCGTGTTCTCGCTCGGCGATACCAAGGTCCGCGAGATCATGGTGCCGCGCGTGGACATCGTCGGCCTCGAGCGGGACACACCGTGGTCGGAGGTCGTGGACCGCGTGCGTTCGGCACGGCACGCCCGACTCGTGGTCTTCGACGGCACGCTCGACGAGGTGGTGGGCGTGCTGTACGCCAAGGACCTGCTGCCGGCGCTGCTGTCCGACGAGGAGCCGGCCGGGGGCTGGCAGGCGCTGGTGCGCCCGGCCCAGTTCATTCCCGGCGCCAAGACGGTGGAGGCCCAGCTACGCGACTTCCGCGCCTCGCGCCGCCACCTCGCGGTGGTGGCCGACGAGTTCGGCGGCACCGCCGGTCTCGTGACGCTCGAGGATGTGCTGGAGCTCATCATCGGCGACATCCAGGACGAAGGCGACGCCGAACGGCCGGACATCGTTCGCGAGGAGGGACAGCGATTCTGGGTCGCGTCGCACGTGACCTTGGAGACGCTGAGCGAGCTCGCCGGTGCCGACTTCACCCGCGGTGAAGTCAGCACGGTCGGTGGGCTGGTGATGGATCTGCTGGGCCGCGTGCCGCACCCTGGCGAGACGCTCACCGTGGCGGGCTACCGCCTGGTGGTCGAGAAGGTCGTGCGGCGTCGCATCCAGCGCGTCTACCTCGAACCGGTGGAGACCGCGGACCCTGGGGAGGGTGACGCCTGATGGCCGCGATGTGGACCATCGTCGCGCTGGTGGGCATCGTGGGCGTGCTGACGTCGGCCGCCACCGCGCTGCGGACCGTGAGCCGGATCTGGCTGCGGCACTGGGCGGAGCGACGGCTGGCCGGTTCGGGGACGGCGGCGCTCTATCTCGAGCGTCCGCAGCGACTGCTCATTGCCGCGGGGACCGGCATCGCCGGCGTCGTCTTCGGGCTGGGTGCGGTGCTCGGACTGCAGCGCGGGGATCGCGGACTGGCGCTCGCGCAGGACCTTGTGGTGGCGGGCGTGCTGCTGCTGGTGTTCGGCCAGCTGCTGCCGCGTGCCCTAGCGCGGCGCTGGCCGGCACCGCTGCTGCCGCTCGTGCTGCCGGTGCTGCGGGTGGTGGAGGGGCTCACCTTGCCGCTCGGCTTCGTGGCCATGCGGCTGGTCGGCCGCCTGCCCGGCGGCAATCCGCCGTCGCGGCCCTCGGCCTCGGAGACGCTCGACGAACTGCTGCGCGAGGGGGAGATCGAGGGCGTGGGTGCGGCCGACGAGCGGGCCATCATCTCGGGTGTCGTGGAGTTCGGCGACACGCGAGTGGGTGATGTGATGACAGCGCGCGCGGACATCGTCGGCGTCGACCGTGAGGCACGCGCCGACCAGGTGGCGCACCTGGTGGCGCAGTCCAAGTACACGCGCGTGCCGGTCTACGACGGCACGATTGACCGGGTGGTGGGCATGATCACCAGTTGGGACGTGATCGCGCGTCCGGAGGCGCCGCTGCGGGCCCCGCGCCCGGTGGCGCTGGCCACGCCCGAGGAGCCCTGCCACGCCCTGATGACGCGGATGCTGCGCGACCGCCGCCACCTGGCCATCGTTCGTGGGCGTGCCGGCGAGACGCTGGGACTCGTCACGCTTGAGGACCTGGTGGAGGAGTTCGTGGGCGAGATTCAGGACGAGCACGACGATCCGACAGGCGACCGATGAACGCAACCCTGATTCCGCAACTGTTTGAGGGGCACAAGGCCTCCGTGGCGCGCGCCGTCAGCATCATCGAGGACCGCCGCGCGGGCTGGGAAGAGCTGCTGGCGGCCTGCCATCCCCGCACGGGTGGCGCGCGGCGCATCGGCATCACCGGCCCGCCGGGGGCCGGCAAGTCCACGCTGACCACGCTGCTCGCCGAACGGTACCTCAATGCCGGCTTCCGTGTGGGCGTGGTGGCGGTGGACCCGACCTCGCCATTCACCGGTGGCGCGCTGTTGGGCGACCGCGTCCGCATGGAGCGTGTCGCCCTGCACGAGCAGGTGTTCATCCGCTCGATGGCGACGCGCGGCTCGCTGGGCGGACTCGCGGCGGCCACGCGGGAGGTTTGTGACGTGCTCGACGCCGCAGGCATGCAGCGGATCCTCGTCGAGACGGTCGGGGTGGGGCAGAGCGAGCTTGAGATCGCACGTCTCGCCGATACCTCGGTCGTAGTCCTTGTGCCAGAGAGCGGTGACTCCATCCAGACCCTCAAGGCCGGCGTCATGGAGATTGCCGACCTCTTCGTGGTGAACAAGGCCGATCGCCCTGGCGCCGACCGCCTGCGCAACGACATCGAGCTGATGCTGGGCCTACGCACGGGGGCCACGATGCGCGACGTGCCGGCGCATCACGGCGTGGACCTGAAGCGGCTGAATCCCGCGCGGCTGGCGCGCGAGGCCGCCCGCGAGGCCGAGCCCGAGACCTGGACCCCACCGGTGCTCCGGACCATCGGCGCCACCGGCGAGGGCGTGTCCGAGTTCCTGGACGCCCTCGAGCGCCATTTCGGGTATCTTGAACGCAGTGGCAGCCTCCAGTCCCGCCGCCGGGCCCGGTTCCGGGAGCGGGTGGTGGATGCCGTGGAGCAGCGGCTGCGCGCCCGGCTCTGGCGCGACGCCGACGTGAACGCGTGGCTCGATGGGCGGATCCCCGCGCTGGAGCGCGGCGAGACCACCCCGCTGGCCGAGGCCGAGGCGCTGATTGCCCGCAGCGTCGAGGCTGGAACCCTGACCCGGACGGACCGATGACCTCGATCCCCGAGATTGACCCGACGATTGCCGCGATGCAGGCCGAGCTCGATACGCTCCGGCAGGAGGTCGAGCAGTGGCGCGCGCGCTACGACAAGGGCGAGCGGCGCGCCATCGCCTACACCAACTCCGAGAAGGAAGTCGCGCCGCTCTACACGGCGCTGGACCTCGAGGGCTCCGGGGGCACGGCCTTCGAGGTGCCGGGGGTGTACCCGTTCACGCGTGGCATCCACCCGACGGGCTACCGCGGCAAGCTCTGGACGATGCGGCAGTTCGCCGGCTTCGGCTCGGCCCGCGAGACCAACGAGCGCTACAAGTTCCTCCTGCGCAACGGGACCACGGGCCTCTCGGTGGCCTTCGACTTTCCGACGCTGATGGGCTACGACTCGGATCACGCGCGCTCCGAGGGCGAGGTCGGCAAGTGCGGCGTCGCCATCAGCTCGCTGGCCGACATGGAGCAGCTGTTCGATGGCATCCCGCTGGACCAGGTGTCCACGTCGATGACCATCAACGGGCCGGCCATCATCCTGTGGTGCTTCTACATCGCGGCGGCGGAGAAGCAGGGGGTGAAGCCTGAGCAGCTCCGGGGGACGATCCAGAACGACATCCTCAAGGAGTACATGGCGCAGCACGCCTGGTGCTTCCCGATCGAGCCCGCGCTGCGACTGATCGTCGACATGTTCGAGTATGGCAGCCAACACGTGCCGCAGTGGAATACGATCTCGATCTCCGGCTACCACATCCGCGAGGCCGGGAGCACGGCGGCGCAGGAGCTGGCGTTCACGCTGGCGGACGGTTTCACCTACGTGGAGCGGGGCATCGCGCGCGGCCTCGACGTCGATGACTTCGCGCCGCGGCTCAGCTTCTTCTGGGACATCCACAACGACTTCTTCGAGGAGATCGCCAAGCTCCGCGCCGCCCGCCGGATCTGGGCGCGGCACATGCGGGAGCGCTACGGCAGCAAGAGCCCGCGCTCGTGGATCATGCGCTTTCACTCGCAGACCGCCGGCGTGACCCTCACCGCACAGCAGCCGATGAACAACATCGTGCGCGTGGCCTACCAGGCCATGGCCGCGGTGCTCGGCGGCACGCAGTCCCTGCACACCAACTCGATGGACGAGACGCTGGCCCTGCCGACCGAACATGCGGTGGAGGTGGCCCTGCGCACGCAGCAGGTGCTGGCCTACGAGACCGGCGTGCCGAACGTGGTGGATCCGCTGGGCGGCTCCTACTACGTGGAGAGGCTCACCGACGATCTCGAGCGCGAGGCCGAGGCCATCTTTGCGCAGATCGAGGAGCAGGGCGGGGTGGTGGCCGGGCTCGAGAGTGGCTGGTTCCAGCGCAAGATCGCCGAGAGTGCCGCGCGCCAGCAGTGGGAGATCGAGCAGGAGCGCCGGCTCATCGTCGGCGTAAACGGCTTCCAGACCGACGAAAAGGAGCTCACGATCCCGCTGCTCAAGATCGACGAGCAGGCCGCACGCGACCAGGCCGAGCAGCTGGCGAAGCTCCGGCAGACCCGCGACGACGCCAAGTGCGAGGCGAACCTCGCCCGGCTGCGCGAGGCCGCGAAGGGCAGCGAGAACGTCGTGCCGTTCATCCTCGAGTGCGCGCGCAGCTACTGCACGCTGTATGAGATCCGCGCCGCGTTGGAGGATGTGTTCGGGGCGTATCGGGAGCCAGTGTTCTTCTAGGAGCGGTGATGAAGGGGGAAGGGGGGGGGGGCCGGGGGGCCCGCCCCCCCCGGTTAACCGGGTGGGGGGTGCGTGGTGTGGTGGCCCCGGCCCGGGGTTGTTT
>JAYQOZ010000209.1:0-4782 GCA_038145035.1 Gemmatimonadaceae bacterium
TGGCTCACCAGCGAGGCCACGGCCTCGTCGCTGAAGATGACCGCCTTGTCGCCAAGGCCGTTCTCCTCGAGCTGGCGCGGGATCAGGTACTTCTTGGCGATCTCCTGCTTCTCGCGCTCGGTGTAGCCGGCGAACTCCACGACTTCCATGCGGTCCAGCAACGGGCCCGGGATGTTCTGGATGAAGTTCGCGGTGGCGATGAAGATCACCTCGGAGAGATCGAAGGGCACGCCGAGGTAATGGTCAGTGAAGCTGTCGTTCTGCGCAGGGTCGAGCACCTCGAGCAGCGCGCTGGCCGGGTCGCCCTGGAAGGACTGGCCGAGCTTGTCGACCTCGTCCAGCAGGAAGACCGGGTTCTTGGTACCGGCCTGCTTCATGCCCTGCACGATGCGTCCCGGCATGGCGCCCACGTACGTGCGGCGATGGCCGCGGATGTCGGCCTCGTCGCGCGCGCCACCGAGGGCCACGCGCACATACTCGCGGCCCAGCGAGCGCGCGATGCTCTTGGCGATCGAGGTCTTGCCCACGCCCGGCGGACCGGAGAAGAGCAGAATCGGGCCTTTCGCCATGGCCCGGGCCTTGGCCTCGCGCTTGTCGGTGATCTGGCGCTCGCTGTCCTCGGCGCTGGGCTTCTTCCGCGGCAGCGAGGCGCTGGGCGCCTCCTCGGCCTGGATCTTGAGCTTGGCGGCGGGGAACTCCCCCGTGCGATCCATCTCCTCGGCGAGCTGCTGCGCGCGGAGCTGGCGCACGGCGAGGAACTCGAGGACACGGTCCTTCACGTCCTTGAGGCCGTAGTGATCCTCCTCGAGCACCTCGTGCGCGTGCCGGAGGTCCAGCTGGTCGTCGGAGCGGGTGTTCCAGGGCAGCTCGGCGATCCACTCGAGATAGGTGCGGATGACCTGCGCCTCCATGGACTCGCGGCCCGAGCGCTCAAGGCGGCCGAGCTCGCGCTCGACCTCCTGCCGGGCCTCCTTGGGGAGCTCGAGGGCGTTGAGCTTCTCGCGCAGCTCCTCGATCTCCTTGGACTGGTCGTCGTCGCCAAGCTCCTTCTGGATGGCCTTCATCTGCTCGCGCAGGAACATCTCGCGCTGGCGTTCGCCGAGCTCCTCCTGCACCTGCGACTTGATCTCCTCCTGCGCCTCGAGGAGGGAGATCTGGCGCTGGACCATCACCAGCACCTTGCGCAGGCGCTCCTCGACGGAAAGGGTCTCAAGCAGGCCCTGCTTCTCGGCCACCGAGAGTTCGATGTAGCCGGCCACGAGGTCCGCGAACTTGCCGGGCTCGGTGACGGCGTCGAGCACCTGATGCACGACTTCCTCCGGCAGGCCGCGGCGCTCGCCGAGCTCGGCGGCGCGCTCGCGGATCTCCTTGTGGAGCGCCTCGAAGGCGGGGTCCTTCTCGTCGAGCGGCGCCATCTCCTCCGTCTGCGTGACGACGGCGGAGAGGAATCCCTCGGTGGTGGTAAACTGCAGCGAGGTGGCGCGATGCTCGCCGTGCAGGAGCAGCTGCACGCCGCCGAGGCCGCGCTGCACCTGCCCGATGCGGGCGATGACGCCCATCGAGTAGAGGATTTCCGGTGCTGGCTCCTCCGCGTTGTCGCGCTGGGCGACGGCGAACACGAGGCGATCACCCTTGAGGGCCGACTCGATGGCGCGCAGGGTCCCCGGGCGGCCCGCCGCGATGGGCGCGGTGAGTCCGGGGAAGATGACCGTCCCGCGCAGCGGCAGGACGGGAAGGGTCTGGCGAGTGCCCATGGGCGATGGCTAGGAGTGGGGCTGCTGCCTGTTTACGGTACTCACCGACCACGCAAGGAGCGTTCCGCCCTGACTTACGACATTGTGGCGGGGATTGCAACTTTCCCCCGCCTCGCTGACGTAGTGCCTGCCATCACGGCGACCGGCGTCCAGTGTTTGGTCCCCGGGCGTGCGCGATGGTAACGTAGAGCGATGTCGTCCGGTCCTCCCCCCACGCTGCCGTGACTGAACGTCCCATCAGCCAATCCGACGCCGAACTGCAGTCGCACATCGTGCGGGTGCTGGAGTCGCAGTACGAGGTCGAGACGGAAATTGGCCGCGGCGGGATGGGCATCGTCTACAAGGGCCGCGACAAGCGGCTGAAGCGCCCCGTGGCGATCAAGCTACTGCCGCCCGAGCTGGCGTTCCGCTCGGAGATTCGGCAGCGCTTCCTGCGCGAAGCGGAGATGGCCGCGCAGCTCAGCCATCCGCACATCGTGCCCATCTACTCGGTGGATGAGCGGGAGGGCCTCGTGTACTTCGTGATGGCACTGGTCGAGGGCGAGAACCTCGGCACGCGCATCACGCGGCAGGGCCCGGTGCCCCCCGAGGAGGCGCGCCGCATCCTGCGCGAGGTGGGCGATGCGCTGGCGTATGCGCATTCGCAGAACACCGTGCACCGGGACATCAAGCCGGACAATATCCTGATCGACGCCGCGACCGGGCGCACGATGGTCACGGACTTCGGCATCGCACGCGCCGTGAGCGAGGGCGGCGACTCCAAGCTGACCGCCACCGGCATGGCCATCGGCACGCCGGCCTACATGAGCCCGGAGCAGTCGGCGGGCGACCGCGACATCGACGGGCGCACGGACCTCTACGCGCTCGGCATCGTCGCCTACCAGATGCTCTGCGGCGACCTGCCGTTCACGGCCAACAGCACGCCGGCGCTGTTGGTGAAGCACCTGCGTGAGCGGCCGGTGCCGATCGACCGCCGAGCGAACGTGCCGCCGGAACTGGCGCGCGCGGTGATGCTTTGTCTGGAGAAGAACCCGGACGACCGCTTCCCCGACGCGCGGGCGTTCGTCGAGGCGCTCGACGGCGGCCACATCCCGAACCTGCCGGCCCGCGTGGGCAGCGCGTATCCGCAGGTGAACACCGGTTGGTCCCCGCCGGTGCTCGAGGACGACGCCCCGACGCCGGCCGAGGTGGAGCGCTGGTATCACCCGTCGGTGGTGACGTTCCGGAAGGCCATTGCGCCCTTCCTCTTCGTCACCGGTGCGCTGTTCGCCGTCTCGCTGGTCGGTGGCCCGAACCTGCTGGTGATCTCGGCGTTCTGGGCCATCAACGTGGCGTACAAGTACGCGCGGCTGTGGAGTGATGGCTATGACTGGCGCGACGTGTTCAAGCAGCCGAAGGACATGATGCTGGTGGACGTCGCCGCCGACACGGTGGACAGCGCCAAGGCGATCTTCGACCGCGACAAGCGGGCGGAGGTACGCGAGAAGGCGCGGCGCCGTCGGCAGTCGCTGGGTGCGGCCACGTCCCCGGGCGGCGGGGTGGCCGCGCTCGGTGCCGTCGACGCGGCGGCCCTGGGTTCGGGCCCGCACGCCGGCACGGCGCGCCAGGCGCTGATGGATCGCGAAGAGATCATCCGGCTCGTCGAATCGCTGCCGAAGTCCGAGCAGCAGCGTGTGCGGGACGTGATTCCGACGGCCCGGCAGTTGGCGGAGAGCGTGATGGGCCTTGCCGGTTCGCTGGGCGCACTCGAGCATGAGGCGAATGGCGGCTCCGTGGCGGCGATGGACACGGAGATCGCCGCCCTTGAGGCGCAGGCGAATCCACTGGACCTGCAGGCGAGCGAGGCCCGCGTGCGGCGGCTGGCGATCCTCAAGCGATCGCGGCGCGGCGCCTCCGAGGCGGAGCAGAAGCGCGTGGACCACTCCGCCAAGCTGGAGAGCTGCGCGCTGGCCCTGCAGAACCTCAAGTACGACATGCTGCGGCTCAAGGCGGGCACCCAGAGCTGGCAGCATGTGACGACGGTCGCCGAGCAGGCGATGGCGCTGGCGCGCGACGTGGATGCCGCGGTGTACGCGGGGGACGCGCTCGCCCGGCTCGACCATCCGCGCACGCGTGGCTGACGAGGACCTGCGTCCGCGCGCCGAGTCGGCGGTCGCGGGGCACTACGACATCGAGGCCGAGATCGGGCGCGGCGGCATGGCCGTCGTGTACCGCGCCACCGACGTGCGCCTCCGCCGGAAGGTGGCGCTCAAGGTGCTTCCGCCGGACCTCGCGTATCGCGACGAGGTCAAGCGGCGTTTCCTGCGCGAGGCGGAGATGGCGGCGCGGCTTTCGCATCCGCACATCGTGCCCATCTACGCCGTGGACGAGGCGGACGGGCTGGTCTGGATCGCGATGGGGCTCGTCGAGGGTGAGTCGCTTGCCCAGCGGCTGCATCGCGAGCCGCAGCCACCGCTCGAGGAGGTGCGGCGCATCCTGCGGCAGGTGGCCGACGCCCTGGACTACGCGCACCGCGAGGGCGTGGTGCATCGCGACATCAAGCCGGACAACATCCTGCTTGAGCGCGCGACGGGTCGCGCGCTGGTCACCGACTTCGGCATCGCGCGCGCGGCCGAGGGGGACCAGCGGCTGACCGCCACAGGCATCGCCGTCGGTACCCCGGCATATATGAGCCCCGAACAGGCGATGGGGGAGCGCGAGGTGGATGGCCGGGCGGATGTCTACGCGCTCGGCGTGGTCGGCTACCAGATGCTGGCCGGCGAGCTGCCGTTCCAGGCATCGAACACGCCGACCATGTTGATGAAGCACCTGAGCGAGCGACCACGTCCGCTGGCGCAGCTGCGCGACGACCTGCCGGGGACGCTGGTGGCGGCCATCGAGCGCGCGCTGGCAAAGGGGCGCGGCGAGCGCTGGCCCGACGCCGCACGCTTTCGTGCGGCGCTGGCGGATGAGGCGGTGCTGCCGCCCGCACCGCGCCGTAGCCGGGCCTCGGGGGTGATGGCGGCGCCGTCAGCGCCGGCGTCCACGG
>JAYQOZ010000210.1:0-4775 GCA_038145035.1 Gemmatimonadaceae bacterium
GTCAGGAGCCGTGTCTCACGCGACGCCTCGTCACGCAGGTTCCAGGTCACGCGATTGATGCCGGCCTAGTTGCTGCCGCGCAGGCGCCGGATCACGCGACCCTGCGCATCGGCGATCGTGAGGCTCGGCGCCGTGGCCGCCGGCGCCTTGAGCCAGTAGTTCAGCGAAGCCCCGTAGTCCGGATCGTCGCCTTCCGTCGGGTCATCGTAGGTCCTGCTGGGCGCCGTCACGGTGCGGAAGCGATACGCAGCCCGCGGGACGAAGAGGTGCGATGCGGCGTTCTGCACCTCGGGCGTGAGCTGCTGCAGCGCCGAGAGATCGTCGAGAATGAAGAAGCCGCGGCCGTATGTCGAGATGACGAGGTCGTTGAAGTGCTCCTGCACCTGAATGCCGCTCACCGGCGCGGCTGGCAGGTTGTTCTGCAACGGCAGCCAGCTGTCACCGTGGTCATACGTGACGTAGATCGCGTTCTCGGTGCCGAGGTAGAGCATGCCGCGACGCACCGGGTCCTCGTGGATGACCTTGGCGTAGCTGAGCTGGCTCTTCGGGATCCCGTTCACGATCAGCCGCCAGGAGCGGCCGTAGTCCGTGGTGCGATAGACCCAGGGATCGCGGTTGTCCTCCTGATGCGCGTCCACGGTCAGGTAGGCCGTGGCGGCATCGTAGCGCGAGGGCACGATGCTCCGCACGGAGCCCCAGGTCGGGATCCCGGGAATGTTGCGCGTCAGGTTGGTCCAGCTGCGGCCATCGTCCCGCGTGAGCTGTACCTGGCCGTCATTCGTGCCCACCCAGATCGTGCCGCGCTCCAGCCGCGACTCGGCGATTGCGTACACGGTGCCGGCATACTCCACGCCGATGTTGTCCGGCGTCAGGCCGCCCGAGCTGCCCATCTTGCTGCGGTCGTTGAGCGTGAGGTCGGGACTGATCACCTCCCAGCTCTGTCCGCCGTTGCGCGTGCGGTGCACATGCTGGCTGCCGACGTAGATGGTGTTGTGGTCGTGCGGCGAGATCGTGAGCGGCGCATCCCAGACGAAGCGGTAGCGCACCTGCTCGGCCGGTCCATTCGACTGCTGCGGCCAGACCTCCACCGTGCGGAACATCTTCCGGTCGACCTCGTAGCGGACGACGATGCCGCCCACCATGCCGGAACCTGACGCGGTGGACCACACGATGTTGGGGTCCGTCGGGTCCGGCGTGGCCCAGCCGCTCTCGCCGCCGCCCACCGCATGCCACTGGCCGCGCAGGATGCGCCCACCCAGCAGCCCGCCGGTGGCGGGGCCGCGATAGGTCGGCTCATCCTGCTTGTTGCCGAACACGTTGTAGGGAATCGCGTTGTCCACCGTGACGTGGTAGATCTGCGCGTTCGTCAGGCGCTGGCGGAACCAGGTCTTCATGCGATTCTGCGTGATCGAGAGCCCCTGGTCGTGGGCGACGATCATGCGATCCGCGTTGGTGGGGTCGATCCAGATGTCGTGGTGATCGCCGCCCGGTGCATCGGCCCGTGCGTACGGCACGATGGTCTTCCCGCCGTCAATGGACCGCGAGAATGCGGCGGTGAGGAAATACGTCTCGTCCTCGTCATCCGGGGCGACGGCCATGCGCGAGTAGTAGTGGGCCCGCCCCATCGCGTTGCGGTCCTTGCTGATCAGCGTCCAGCGCCGGCCACCGTCCATGGAGCTCCAGAGCTGTCCGCTGTCGGTGTCCTGGCCGTTCCAGGGCACGCCGTCGCCCGTCTCGATCAACGCGTAGATCCGCTGCGGATTTGACTGCGAGACGGCCACCGCGACCTTGCCCACCGGCCGCGTCGGCAGGCCGTTGCCGCGGATCCGCGTCCAGGTCGTGCCGCCGTCGCGGGAGACGAAGAGCCCGCTGCCCGGGCCGCCGCTCACCCGGCCCCAGGTCTTGATCTGCAGCTGCCACATGCCGGCGAAGAGCACGCGCGGATTGGACGGATCCATCGCGATGTCCGAGCATCCGGTGTTCTGGTCCACGTGGAGCACCAGTTGCCAGGTCGTGCCGCCGTCCGTGCTGCGGTAGACGCCGCGCTCTGCCTGCGGGCCGTACGCCGTGCCGAGCGCGCAGGCAAACACCGTGTTCGCATCGGCAGGATGCACCACGATGCGCGGAATGCGGCCGGTCTTCTCCAGCCCCATCAGGGCCCAGCTCTCCCCGCCGTCCACGCTCTTGTACAGGCCCTGGCCGAGTGAGATATGGCTGCGGATCTTGCCCTCGCCCGTGCCGGCATAGACCACGTTGCGGTCCGAGCGCGCGATTGCCAGCGAGCCGATGGACTGCACCGGGTGCCCGTCGAACACCGGTGCCCAGTTCACGCCGCCGTCAGTGGTCTTGTAGATGCCCCCCGAGGCGGCGCCCACGAGGTAGGTGAGCGGATCCCCGGGGACGCCCGCGGCTGCCGAGAAGCGGTTGCCCTCCGGACCGATGTGCCGCCACTCGATGGCGCGCCAGATGCCGGCATCGGGGCGAGGGGCCGCGCCCTGCGCGGCCAGCACGGTGGAGAGCAACAGCATCGCGCCGGCGCAGATCACGGCGTCAAGGCCGCGGGGCCGGTGGGAGGAGAGGGGGGCCAGGGAGGCCAGGCGCATGGACTGCTCCAGAAGGTGGGGGTAGCTCGCGGGGGCCCGCCGCCAGGCGGGGTGTGGCAGGGGGGACGCTATGGCTGCGCCGCGTTGTACGCGTCAACGGCCAGCTGGCGCAGCACGAAGGACTCGCGGGTGTAGCGCCCGGCAATCGCCCCGGAGACGACGCCGACCGCGAGGCTGCCGGCGATCAGCGCCGCGCGGTGCCCGGAGTCCCACGACGACAGTCCGTTGCGCTCGGCGCTGATCCAGCCGACGGTCGCCAAGGCGCCCAGCAGCGACCAGCGCTGCGACCGCTGGGTTGCCTTGGCGAAGGCCTCGACAAACGGGGTCGCTGCGGGTGCGTTGCCGACCGTGCGGGAGAGGGAACGGGGCGTGATCGCGACGGCCGCGACGGACCCGTCTGGTCGAATGAGTCGGTCTCCAAGCGCCCGGTACTCGATGCGCAGGGCACAGCTGCCGCCCGTACACGAGTCGAGGTTCTGCGCGCCGACCGGGCCGACCGGGACGGCCGAGAGGCCGGCCACGAGCGCGATGGCGAGGAGACGCCGGTTGTGCATCACGGCTGTTGCGTCATGACCCAGGAGGTGCGCCGCCGCGTGCCCTCGCTGGGCGTCACGCGGCCGAACACCTGGGCCTCGATGAAGGTCCTGAGGAGGTGGGCATCGACAAAGCCGGACTTCGCCTCGGCGTTCAGGATGTCCAGTGCCCGCTCGGGCGGCACGGCGCGCTTGTAGGGTCGATCGGTCGCCGTGAGTGCGTCGTAGATGTCGGAAATCGTCATCATCCGCGTCTGGACCGGGATTTCGTCGCCCTTGACCTGCCGAGGGTAGCCGGTGCCGTCCAGCTTCTCGTGGTGGCCGAAGGCGATGCTCGGGATCCCGCGCAGCTCGCGGGTCCACGGGATCTGCTCGAGGAAGCGATACGTGTGCGTCACGTGCGACTCGATCTCGCGGCGTTCACGCGGATCGAGGTTGCCCTTGTTGATCATCAGGAATCGCAGCTCGTCCTCGGAGAGCAGCGGCCGCTCGACGCCGTCGAAGTCCACGTACGTCTGGCGATGGATCTCCTCCAGCTCCGTGAAGGAGCCCTCCGGCAGGATCGTCGGCTCGTTGGCACGCGCAATCGCATCCATCCAGCGCGCCAGCTGCTCCCGCTGCTCGCGACGGTCGGCGTCGAGCCGTGCCAGGAACTCGCCGGTCTCGCGCGCGCCGTGTGCCGTCAGGAACTCCGCGCGCTCTCGTTCATACTGCAGGTCCGCCTGCTGCATCAGGAACTGGAAGCGATGCCGGACCAGCGCAAGGTCATGGCCGTAAAGCTTCTTCTGCTTCACCAGGACCTGCTCGCGCACGCCGACTTTTCCAAAGTCGTGCAGCAGGCCGGCGTAGCGGATCTCGCGCAGCTGTTCCTTCGTGAACGAGAGCCCGCGGTAGGGTCCCTCGCCGTGTCGATCCACCGCCTCGGCCAGGCCGGTGGTCAGCGTCGCCACGCGGAACGAATGGCCCGACGTGGTCGGGTCGCGGGACTCGATCGCGGTGACGGCCGCGGTCACGAAGCCCTCAAACAGGCGCTCGATGTCCTCGTAGAGTCGGGAGTTCTCGATGGACACCGCGGCCTGCGCCGCCAGCGCCGCCACCAGGTCCGACGCGCGCTGGTCGAAGGGAATCACCTGCGCGTCCACCGTTGCCGCGTCGCGCAGCGGCGTGCCGGCGTCGCGCTTCCGGTTGATCAGCTGCAGGACCCCGATCACCTCATCCTTCAGCGTGAACATCGGCTGCACCAGCATGGACTTGGTGCGATAGCCGAACTTCTCGTCGAAGGAGCGGTTCTGCCGGTAGGTCACGTGCTCCGGCAGGAGGTACACGTCGTCGATCATCAGGCGTTCGCCCGTCGCCGCCACGTAGCCCGAGAGGCTCGCATGGTTGATCGGGACGGTGAACTCGCTGAAGGGCAGGTCCGGCAGCGTCGAGTTCTGCGAGAGCTTGAAGCGTAGCGACTGCGGATTTCCGTCGTCGTCGAACTCCACGAGGTAGAGCGACCCCGCGTCCGCGCTTGCGAGCCGTCGCGCCTGCGTGAGGATCATCCCCAGCAGGGTGTCGAGGTCGCGCTCGGTCGCGAGGGCGGCCCCCACGCGCGAGAACTCCCGGGGATCGGTGGCGCTGGATTCCTGCAGTCGTT
>JAYQOZ010000211.1:0-4736 GCA_038145035.1 Gemmatimonadaceae bacterium
CCGCCGGTAGCGCAATGCTCGCGGCAATGCGGGGACCTCGGGCGCGGGCCGCATCGTCCACCGGCACCCAGGCGACGAGTCCGCGCAGGGTCGTGTCCGCCTCGACAACGCCAATGACGGTATGCGCCCGTCCGTTCAGCTGAATGGTCCTGCCGAGCGCCTCCGCCTGCTGCGTCGAGTCGCCGCCCCCTGCGGCCACGGCGGCAGCGGTGGAGGCCGAGAGCACAGCCACGGCCGTGTCCGAATCGGCCAGCCAGCGCCCCACGGCGAGTGCCGGACGATTCGGCGGCTTGGGGCTCGCCTGCACCGCCTGCACCATCACGCCACGGGGCGCGCCATCCGGCACCAGCGTCGCGAGGACGCCCCCCACCGCCTGACGCGTCACCTGGGTGGCCTGCGGCACCGCGGCGGCCAGGGCATCGGCATCGGCCTTCGTAAGCGACACGAAGCCCTCGCGCCGCACCAGCTGCCCGTCCACGCGCAGCGAGGTCATCGGTGTCACACCGACGCTCAGGAGGTCCGTGGTGCGCTCGATTTCCCGCTGGGCGAAGCGCTCCACGCCGTCGCCCATCGCGAGCACCGAGACCATGGCCCCCACGCCCATCACCACACCGAGGGTGGAAAGGATGGCGCGGAGCGGATTGGCCCGGAGGGCGTCCACACCGACCTGTAGTGCACTGTTCATATGGGCAGCGTACGGGAAATCCGGCGGGGCGTTTCGGGGCCACTCGCGGCTTGAACCGAGGGGTCCGCCCCGATTATACTACGAGGCTATTCCGGCGTAGCTCAGTTGGTAGAGCAGGTGACTGTTAATCACCGGGTCACAGGTTCGAGTCCTGTCGCCGGAGCTGCTGGTCTGGAGGGCCCGCCAATCCCCTGGATCGGCGGGGCGTTCCCTTTGTGCTCGGAACAGGGCCGCTTCCCCGCCCGTTTCACCCGCATGCCTTCGTCCTCGCTCGCCGATTCCGGCGCCTTCGTAATACTCGGTGCCACCGGTGGCATCGGCAGCAGCATCGCCCGCTCCCTCGCCGCCGATGGCGCGCACCTCGTCCTCGCCGCGCGCGGCAGCGACCGGCTGTCAGCGCTGGCGCAGGAGCTCTCGGCCGAGTCGGAGACGGTCGAGGCCTCGGACTTCGCAGCCGTCGAGGCGCTGCTGCAGGGCGCTGCGGCGCGACACGGGCGCGTGGCGGGTGTGGTCAACGCGGTCGGCTCGATCCTGCTCAAGCCGGCGCATCTCACCAGCGAGGCGGAGCTGGCCGAAACGATCCGCCTGAACCTGCAGACGGCGTTTGCAGTGGTACGGGCGGGCGGCAAGGTGATGACCGACGGCGGCAGCGTGCTGCTCTTTGCAAGCTCGGCGTCTGAGGTCGGATTGCCGAACCACGAGGCCATCGCGGCAGCCAAGGCGGCGGTGGGCGGGCTCACGCGCAGCGCGGCGGCGACGTACGCGCCCCGCGGCCTGCGCGTGAACGCGCTCGCGCCCGGACTCGTCGACACCCCGCTGGCGTCGCGCATTACGGGGAATCCCAAGTCCCGGGAGGTATCCGTGGCGATGCACCCCATCGGGCGCATCGGCGTGGCGGAAGACATCGCCCCGGCGGCGCGCTGGCTGCTGGATCCCGCGAGCGGATGGGTGACGGGACAGGTGATTGCCCTCGATGGCGGGATGTCCCGGGTTCGCGCGGGGCGGTAGCCACGGCGCGCCCTTGCGGCGCACCCGGCGAGGGCGTGTATTCGAGCGCTGCCCACCCACATCGCCCTGCTTCGCGCCGTGACCGTCACCGGCACTGGCCGGAACCTGAACACGGTCCGCAGCCCGCTCGCGATGGCCCGGGGCAACTGACGGCGACTCCCAACGCGGATTGCCGGTCGGCCCGTATATCCGTAGCATCCCGGAGTCTCCTCACCCCCCCCGAGCGACCAATGCCCCACATCCGCTGGAGCCGTCTATCCCTCCCCCTCGCCCTGCCCATCGTGCCAGCCCTGCTCAGCGCGCAGCAGCGCCGTCAGGCGCAGGGACCCGGTGCCGACCGCCTCACCATCGCCGACTACATGGCCTGGGAGGACGTGAGCAATCCGCAGCTCTCGCCCGACGGGCGACAGATCATCTACACGAAGAGCTGGGTCGACGCGGTCAACGACCGTCGCAAGTCCGCGCTCTGGATCATGGACGCCGACGGCTCGCGCCAGCGCTTCCTGGTCGAGGGTTCCGGCGCCCAGTGGTCGCCGGACGGCACGCGCATCGCGTACACGGCGGACGGCGAGCCCAGCGGCAGCCAGATCTACGTACGCTGGATGGATGCTGAGGGTGCGACCTCGCAGATCACGCGGCTGAACGAGAGCCCGAGCGGCATCGCGTGGTCGCCGGACGGCCGGCAGATCAGCTTCCACTCGCTCGTGCGCGAGCGCGAGACCTGGCCGCTCGACCTGCCCGCGGCGCCGCGCGGCGCCAAGTGGACGGAGCCGCCGCGCGTGGTGCAGTCGGTGCAGTACCGTCGCGACCGTCAGGGGTTCATCCCCGACGGCGTGAATCATCTCTTCGTGGTCTCCGCCAACGGCGGCGCGCCGCGCCAGGTCACCAGCGGCGACTGGAACCACACGAATGGCCGCTGGACGCCGGACGGCAAGGGCCTGCTCTTCAGCGCCAACCGCATCCCCGACTGGGAGTACAGCTGGCGCCAGTCCGACATCTACCGCGCGGACGTGGCCACGGGTCGCATCACGCAGCTCACCACCCGCAACGGCCCGGACGGCAACCCGGAGCCCTCACCCGACGGCCGCTACATCGCCTACACGGGCTATGACTCCACCGATGCCACCTGGCAGGACGCCGCGCTTTACGTGATGAACGCCGACGGCAGCGGCGCGCGCGTGCTCACCAAGGACCTCGACCGCTCGCCCAATGGCCTCATGTGGGACGCGCAGTCGCGCGGCATCTACTTCCTGGCCGACAACGAGGGCGCCCGGCAGCTGCACTACGTGACGGTCGCCGGCCAGCACCGCGTCCTCACCAGCGGCGCGCACATGCTCAACGTGAGCGACCTGCGCGGCACGACGATGGTCGGCACCCGCACAACGTCGATGGAGCCGAACAACATCGTGAAGCTGGACCTGCGCACGCCGCAGACCATCGCGACGCTGACGCGCGTGAACGAGTCGCTGCTCGCCGGCAAGCAGCTCGCCACCACCGAGGAGATCTGGTACACGTCGGTGGATGGCATGAAGATCCAGGGCTGGATCGTGAAGCCGGCCGACTTCGACCCCGCCAAGAAGTACCCGCTGATGCTGGAGATCCACGGCGGTCCGCACTCCATGTACAACGTGGGGTTCAGCTTTGCCCGCCAGGACCACGCGTCGCACGGCTATGTGATGCTGTACACGAACCCGCGCGGCTCGACGGGCTACGGCTCGGCCTTCGGCAACGCCATCAAGAACGCCTACCCCGGCAAGGACTATGACGACCTGATGGCCGGCGTGGACTCGGTGATCGGCCGCGGCTACATCGACACGCGGAAGATGTACGTGTTCGGCTGCTCGGGCGGCGGGGTGCTGACGAGCTGGATCGTCGGGCACACGGACCGCTTCGCGGCCGCCAGCGCCAACTGCCCGGTGACCAACTGGTTCAGTTTCGTCGGCACCACCGACGGCTCCAGCTGGTACCGCAACTTCGAGAAGTTCCCCTGGGAGGACCCGAGCGAGCACCTGCGCCGCTCGCCGATCATGTACGTGGGCAACGTGAAGACGCCGACGATGTTGATGACCGGCGTCAACGACCTGCGCACGCCGATGGGCCAGACCGAGGAGTACTACGAGGCCCTGAAGGTGCTGAAGGTCCCGACCGCGATGATCCGTTTCAACAATGAGTGGCACGGGACCAGTTCCACGCCGTCGAACTTCCTGCGCACGCAGGCCTTCCTGCGCAGCTGGTTCGAGCGCTGGCCGGAGGCGCCGCGGATGTAGTCGATCTTCGTTGTTGCCCGCGGCGCCGAGGTTCGTGGCGCGGCGCCGCGGGCTCAGCGGTTCAGAACACCCCGGGGAGGACCCAGCGCGTCCGCGCGCGATAGGCGTCCCACCCGGGGTGTCGTGCAAGGCTGCGTTCCTTCATCACCATGCCGGGAAGGAACACCAGCCCCCAGACCCAGGCGAGCACCAGCCAGGGCAGCCAGTGCTGGATGAGCAGCGCGAAGCTCGCGTAGATCATCATCTCGCCGGTGTAGTTGGGGTGCCGCACGTAGCGGAACATGCCGTCGGTGATGAGCCCTGGCCTGGCGCGCAGCGTGAACGTCTTCTGGGCGTCCGCAGCGATCATCACCGCCACTCCGACGACGCAGAGCAGCGTGCACAGCGCGAGCCAGTGCGCCTCGACGAGCGGGTAGTCCCGCGGCGGCAGGCTGAACATCAGCCAGCCGAACAGCGAGTACCACCCGAGGACCAGTGCCCAGGTCGCCAGCCCTCCGGCGACCGTCACGCGCACCTGCCAGCGGGCGTCCGGAAAGGCGAGGTCCTTGAGCAGCCAGACCAGGCCGTAGCCGCCGTGCAGCGCCACGTAGGTCCAGGCGGCCGGGGAGTTGTCCCCGGCCCACCAGGCGATCGCCAGCAGGAAGGGCAGCATCGTGGCCTTCTGGGTGTTCACGACCCAGGAGAGCTTCCAAGGTCGAGGGCCCCCGAGCAGCTCGGTGCTCAGGTAGTTCGTCAGCCGGAAGAGCCGTTCGACGCCGTCGCGCGGCGCCGCGTCG
>JAYQOZ010000212.1:0-3116 GCA_038145035.1 Gemmatimonadaceae bacterium
GACTACGAGTTCCCGGCAGGATCGCGGCGACGGCGCCCTCACTTTCCCCTGCGGGGACTCCGCTGATGTCCGTCACGACCGTCCGATCCGCCGTCGCACTGGCGGCACTGCTCGTCCTGGCCGCGCCCGTCACCGCGCAGCAGGCTCCGGCTCCGCGCGACAGCATGGCGCGCGACACGCTCGAGACCGTCGTGGTCCGCGCGGTCCGCGCGGGGGGCGCCGTGCCGACCTCGTCCACGCTGCTCGATCGCGCGACCATCGAACGCAGCTACCTGGGGCAGGACGCCCCGCTCGCGCTGCTGGGCGCCACCGGCATCACCGCCGCCTCCGATGCCGGCGCCTTCTCGGGCTACAGTTCGATCCGGCTGCGCGGCGTGGACCAGACGCGCCTGGCCATCTCGGTCGACGGCGTGCCGCTGAACGATCCGGAGGACCAGGTCCTCTACTTCTCCAACGTGCCGGACTTCATGAACTCCATGCAGTCCGTGCGCGTGCAGCGCGGCGTCGGCTCGAGCGCGTTCGGGACGGCGTCATTCGCCGGATCGCTGGACTTCGAGAGCCTGCCCCTGATGACCACGCCACGCTTCGCGGAGGGCCAGCTCACGGGCGGCTCCTGGGGTACGCAGCGCGTGAGCGTCGAGGGCGCCAGCGGCCTGGTGAACGGCTTTGCCGCGTACGCCCGCGTGTCCGCGCAGGAGACCGACGGCTACCGGGACCACTCGGGCAACGAGGCGCAGTCGGGCTTCCTGAGTGCGGGCTGGTTCGGTGCGCGCGATGCCCTCAAGCTCACCGGGTTCGCCGGGCGCTCGAAGATGCAGCTGGCGTACTACGCGCCCAGCGAGGCCGAGCTGGCCGTGAATCCGCGCAGCAATCCGATGTCGCCCGAGGAGCGCGACGATTTCCGCCAGGAGATGCTGTCGCTGCAGTACACGCGGGTGCTGCGGCCCGGGCTCATGGTGACCACCACAGGGTACCGCAATGCGGCAGGCGGCTGGTACGACGTGGATGTCGGCGACCCGACACTCTGGCGCTTCAACCTCGATCATCAGTGGTACGGGCTGCTGTCCACCCTGCAGTACCAGGCCGACGGCTTCAGCCTCGCCGCCGGGGCGCACGCGAGCCGCTACGCCCGCGATCACTTCCTGAACGTCACGCCGGACGTTCGCACGCGGATCTACGACAACACGGGGCATAAGGCTGAGCAGAGCGCCTTCGTGAAAGGCACCTGGACACGCGGTGCCCTTGACCTCACGGGCGACCTGCAGGTCCGGCGCGCCGCCTTTCGCTACGAGCCCACGCCGGGCAGCAGCCTCGGCGCCCCGCGGGTGGACTGGCTGTTCGTGAACCCGAAGCTCGGCCTCGCCTGGCGGGCGCGGCCCGCGCTCGAACTGTTCGCCTCGCTGGGGCAGGCCGGGCGCGAGCCGACGCGCAGCGATATGTTAGCCGGCGCCGACGACCTGGACGATGCCGCGGCCGCGGAGCTGCTGCCGCTGACGCAGGTGAGGCCGGAGCGTCTGAGGGACCTTGAACTGGGCGCCCGCTGGCGTCGCGGGAGGCTGCAGGCCAGCGCCAACGCCTTCGCCATGTGGTTCCGCCACGAGATCGCCGCCATCGGCGCCATTGCCGTCACGGGGAGCCAACTGCGCAAGAACGTGGATCGCTCCTCCCGTGTCGGCGTGGAGGCCGAGCTGGCCTGGCAGGCGCACCCGCGCCTGCTGCTCACGGCCAACGCGATGCTGATGCGCGCCCGGATCGCGGAGTACAGGGACGCGGCCAGCGGCAGCACCTACACCGACGTGCGGCCGCTGCTGTCCCCGGCCGTCATCGCCAACGCCCAGGTGGCGTGGCGGATCGCGCCGGCGCTCGAGCTCAGTCTCTCCGCACGGCACGTGGGCGAGTCACCGCTGGCCAACGACGGCAACGCGGCCTTGGTGACGCCCGCGTTCACGCTGGCGGATTTCGGGGCGTCATACGTCCTCGGGCGCAATACGCTGCGCGTGCAGGTGCAGAACCTTTGCGACGCCACGGCCTACGCAAGCGGCTATACCGACGGTTCCACTCGGTATTTCTTCCCGGGGGCGGCGCGCACCGTGTGGGCGACGATTGCGGTGGGGTTCTAGCTTCGTGTGATGACGCGACCGCGCACGCTCCAGGATGAGCTGCAGCAATCCAAGCCGTTTGACACGGCTGCCGACGAGGCCGTGGTGGCGCTGATGCGTACCGCGGCCTTGGTGCGCCGGGCCATTGCGCAGCGGGTCGAGCCCTACGGAATCTCGGTCGCGCAGTACAACGTGCTCCGCATCCTCCGCGGCGCCGGCGCGGATGGCCTGCCGACGCTCGCGGTGCGGGACCGTCTCATCGAGGAAGCCCCCGGCATCACGCGCCTCGTGGACAAGCTCGAGGAGGCCGGCCTGGTGCGCCGCGCCCGCACCGGACTGGATCGCCGGGTTGTGCACTGCCACATCACCGAGACGGGGCTGCGGCTGCTCGATGCCATGGACAGGCTCGTCAAGGAGACGGGACGCTTCGTCTCCGATGGCCTTCCCAACCGGGCGGACCAGGACGCCCTGCTCGACCTGCTCGCCCGCGTGCGCGAGGGGCTCAGGGGGGCCTGATCACCTCGCGGATGCTCGCGATGCGGTCGCCCTCGAGGATGGCATCCACGACGTCCATCCCGTCCACGACCTCGGCGAAGACCGTGTAGTCCCCCATCAGCCGCGCGTTGTCGCGCAGGTTGATGAACCACTGGGCGTCACCGGTGTCGTGCCCACGCGTGCTCATGCCGACGCTGCCACGGGGATGGGGCAGGGTGGCGAGCTCGTCGACGAGAAAGCGGTCATTGCCCACGTACTCGTTGGCCCCACGCCATCCGCCCTGCACCACGAAATCGTGTTCGACACGGTGCCAGGTCGTGTTGGTGAAGCGGCCAGCGCGCGCCAGGTCGAGGATCTGCGCGGCCATCAGCGGCGCGAGGTCGCCGCGCAGCCGCACCGTGAAGTGTCCGCCGCCGTGTTCCGGGGCCATCAGGACCTCGAGGTAGCGCGCGGCGCCCCGCGCCCCGGCCCAACCCGCGCCGCCCCCCGCGGGGCGGCCCCCCCCCCCCCCCCGCGGCCCCC
>JAYQOZ010000212.1:3126-4712 GCA_038145035.1 Gemmatimonadaceae bacterium
CGTGGGGGGGGCCCCCGGCCCCCCGCGCCCGGGCAATCGCGGCGCGTCCCAGGGCGGGACGGCGCGCCGGCGCGCGCGAGTCCACGGGCGGTTGCCCGAGCAACTCCTGCAGGGCCAGCCGCACGTCGCGCTCCGACGCGATGCCGCGGGCCGTGTAACGATCCAATGCGCGCTGCGCCGTCGCCGAGACGTCGCGGTGCGTGGAGCCCTTGAGCGCGACGGCCGCCGCCCGCACCGCCTGCGCGTCGTCACGGGACAGCACGGCGAGGAAGACGTCATCGTCGGCCTGCGTCGTCAAGGCGCGCAGTCCGTCGACGGCGGCCTCGACCACGTTGCCGTCCGGATCCGAGGCGAGCTGCCGCAGCAGGTCACGGTCCTGGGTGAGCGCCGCCGCGCGCGCCGCGTACTGTCTCAGGTTCCACTGCGGGTGGCGAGCGAGCTGCCGCGCGCGTGCCCGCGCGGAATCGGGGCGTAGCCGGGCCAAGGCCACCAGCCCGTGGCCGGCGAGCTGCCACGACGCCACGCCTCGCGGATGCGCGCTGGCCTCCGGCGGCGCTGCGTCCACCCAGCCGGCAAGGGTTGCGACCAGCGCATCGTCGCCCGCACAGGAGGCGCGCAGCAGCGCGGCAGCCCGGAGGCGCACCGGGACTTCCCGATCGCCAAGCCCGGCCTGCAGGGCCGCGCAGTCATCGCGCGCGGCCGTCAAGGCACGGAACCGAGGCTTCCACTCCGGTTCGGCCCAGCGAGGGGGCGGGGCGGCGTCCCCCATCAGGCGGGCGCGATCGCCGCAGGCGGAGTCCGCAATGCGGGCCTGTGCGCGCGCGGCAAGTGCGCGGATTCTCGCGTCCGGGTGCCGGAGTCCGTCCCGCAGGGCGGCGGCGCCGGCATCGCGGCCGTCCTCGGCGAGCAGGATCCGGCCGACAAGCGCCGAGTCGGTGGCCGTGGGCGCTGCGGTCTGTGCCGCGAGGCGGGGAACGGCGGCGGCCAGGCCGAGCAGGCCGGCCAGCGCGACGGCGAGACACGGGAGGGCGCGGCGAGGGCGATAGGGGCTGCGGGCGGCGAGGCGCATGCCGCGAAGCTAGCGCGCCACGGTCCGCCCTGTCACCCCATTTTCTCCCTCCGTACCTTTCAGATCATGCTGGGCATCAGGTTCCTCCAGACGCTCTTTAAGGCGCTGCACTCCGACGGCACGCCGGGCCAGGTGGGCATGGGCATGGCCATCGGGCTGGCCTTCGGCCTCACGCCGCTGCTGTCGCTGCACAACCTCGTGGTGCTCGCCGTCGCGATGCTCACCACGGTCTCGATGCCCGGCGTCTTCCTCGGATGGGCCGTCGCCACGCCGATCGGCTTCATGCTGGATCCGCTCTTCGACCGGCTGGGCATGGCGATCCTGACCACGGACGTGCTGACGCCGTTCTTCACCTGGGTGGTGAATACGCCGGTGGTCGCGCTCTCGCGCCTCAACAACACCATCGTCGTGGGGAGCCTGGTCGCCTGGCTGCTGCTGCTCATCCCCGCCTTCCTCGGCTTCCGCGTGTTCGTGGTGCAGTATCGCGCGCACATCCACGCCAGGGTCCAGCAGTGGA
>JAYQOZ010000213.1:0-4684 GCA_038145035.1 Gemmatimonadaceae bacterium
CGCCCCGCCGGCCCGGCGCGGGGGGGGGGGGGGGGGGCCCCCCCGCCCCCCCCCCCGCCCTCCCCCCCCCCCCCCCCCCCCCCCCCCCCCCCCGACTCCTCGTGCACTACCGCCGCGCGGCAGGCTCGAGACAGATGCTCCGGCCGATGGCCGGCGCAATGATGCGCAGCTCGGACAGGAGCCGGTCGAACTGGTCGGGGAACATCGACTGCGCACCGTCGCTCAGCGCACGGTCCGGATCGTTGTGCACCTCGATGATGAGGCCGTCGGCACCGGCGGCCACCGCCGCCCGCGCCAGCTGCGCCACCATGTCCCGGCGGCCCGCGCCGTGGCTAGGGTCGGCGACCACCGGCAGATGGCTCAGCTTCTTGACGACCGGGATCGCCGAGACGTCAAAGGTGTTGCGCGTGGCCGTCTCGAACGTCCGGATGCCGCGCTCGCACAGCATGACGTCGTTGTTGCCGCCGGAAAGGATGTACTCCGCCGACATCAGCCACTCCTCGATCGTCGACGACAGACCGCGCTTCAGCATCACCGGCTTGCGCACCTTGCCCAGCTCGCGCAGCAGCGTGAAGTTCTGCATGTTCCGGGCGCCGACCTGGTAGATGTCGCAGTACTTCCCGATGAGCTCGATCTGGCTGACGTCCATCACCTCGGAAATCACCTTCAGCCCGTGCTTGTCACCGGCCTCGCGCAGCATCTGCAGGCCCTTCTCGCCGTGCCCCTGGAAGCTGTACGGCGAGCTGCGCGGCTTGAAGGCGCCGCCCCGCAGTACTTTCGCGCCGGCGCGGCGGACGGCCGCCGCCGTGGCATCCACCTGCTCGGGCGTCTCGGCCGAGCAGGGCCCGGCCATCACGATCACCTCGTCGCCACCGATCCGCAGGTCGCCGATGGTGATTACCGTGTCGTTCGGCTTGAAGGTCCGGCTCGCGAGCTTGAACGGCTCGCTGATCCGCACGACCTCCTTCACCCCGTCGAGCAGCTGCAGCAGCTCGGGTTCCACCTTGTGCGCGCCCACGACGCCCAGCACCGTCCGGGTCGCACCCGAGGAGCGGTGGACGTCCATGCCGAGCCCCACGATCTTGGCAATCACCGCGTCGATCTGGGCTTCGGTCGCCCGTTCGTTCATCACCACAACCATGACTGCCTCTTATGCCTCTTCGCCTGCGGCCGCGCAGCGTTCCGCGCGGCGGGATTCATCCACGATCCGTTCGAAGATCCGCACCACCGCGTCGGCCTCCAGCGGGCCGGCCAGCGCCAGTGCCCGCTCCCGGACCTGCGCCAGCACGTGCTTCTCGCGCTCGGGCTGGTAGATCGCCACGCCCTGGCCCTGCTTAAGGTGCCCGACCTCAAGCGCACACGCCACGCGCACGTTCAGCAGGCGGACCAACTGGTCGTCGATCACGTCAATCCGCCCGCGCAAAGCCTCGATTGTCAGCCCTTCAGCCACCGCACATGCTCCTCGACGCGCGCTGCCAGATCAGGCGCCGTCCCCGACTCCGCTATCAGGTTCACCAGGGCGCTGCCCACCACGGCCGCGTCCGCGAACGTGCCCACTTCCCTGACGTGCTCCGGCTTCGAGATGCCGAAGCCGACCGCGACCGGCAGCGCGCTCACCGCCCGGACCCGGCTGACGATCTGCCGCGCGCCGTCGGCCAGCGTATCCCGCGACCCGGTCACCCCCAGCCGCGAGATGGCGTACAGGAAGCCACTGCCCAGGCCGGCGGCCTGCCGAAGCCGACGATCGCTTGTCGTGGGGCTCAGCAGGAAAATTGTATCAATCCCGCGCGCCGTGTAGACGGCCTGGCACGCCCCGGCCTCTTCCAGCGGCAGGTCCACCATGAGCACGCCGTCGACCCCCGCCCGGGCGGCCCGGTCCGCGAACGCCTCCACGCCCATCTGGAGGATCGGGTTGGCGTAGCTGAACAGCACCACCGGCGCCGTCAGCCGCTCCCGGATGCCCGCCACCATCTCGAGGACCCCCGCCAGCGTCGTACCGGCCGCCAGGGCCCGCTCGGTGGCCCGCTGGATGACCGGCCCGTCCGCGAGCGGCTCGGAGAACGGCACGCCAACCTCGAGTACGTCCGCGCCCCCGCGGTCGGCCGCCAGCAGAATCTCGGCCGAGACCGGGAGCGTCGGATCTCCGGCGGTCACGAAGGTCACCAGGCCCGGCCGGCCGGCCTCCTTCAGCCGCGCGAACGCCTGCGCGATGCGGCTCATGCGGACGCTCCGGCCTGCGCCAGCACGGCGGCCACGCTCTGCACGTCCTTGTCGCCGCGCCCGGAGAGGTTCACCAGCATCACGGCGCCGGCCGGCAACTCCGGCGCCAGTCGCCGGGCATGGGCGATCGCGTGGGACGACTCCAGGGCCGGGATAATCCCCTCGAGCCGGGCGAGCACCTTGAAGCCCTCGAGAGCCTCGGCATCACTCGCATGCGCATACTCGGTCCGCCCCAGGTCCCGCAGCCAGGCGTGCTCCGGTCCGACCGCGGCGTAGTCCAGGCCCGCCGAGATCGAATGCGTCAGCTCGATGTTGCCCGCCGCATCCTGCAGCACGTAGGTCCGGGTGCCCTGCAGGACGCCCACGCTCCCGCCATCGAACCGGGCCGCATGCCGGCCCGCCGCGATGGCCTCGCCGCCGGCCTCCACACCGATCAGCCGGACGCCGGCGTCGTCAATGAACGCGTCGAAGATGCCAATCGCGTTGCTGCCGCCGCCCACGCACGCCACGACGGCGTCCGGCAGGCGGCCCGCCTGCGCCAGGATCTGCTGCCGCGCCTCCCGTCCGATCACCGACTGGAACTCCCGCACCATGAGTGGATACGGGTGCGGCCCGAGCGCCGACCCGAGGACGTAGAACGTGTCGGTGACGTTGGTGACCCAGTCCCGCATGGCCTCGCTGATGGCGTCCTTCAGCGTGCGGCTGCCCGCGTCGACCCGCCGTACCGTCGCCCCGAGCAGTTCCATGCGCACCACGTTGAGGGCCTGCCGCACCATGTCGTCGGCGCCCATGTAGACGTGACACTCGAGGCCCAGGAGCGCGCAGGCCGTGGCCGTCGCGACGCCGTGCTGGCCCGCGCCGGTCTCGGCGACGATCCGGCGCTTCCCCATTCGCTTCGCGAGCAGCGCCTGGCCCAGCGCGTTGTTGATCTTGTGGGCGCCGGTGTGCGTCAGGTCCTCCCGCTTCAGGAAGATCCGCACGCCGTTCCCCGCGGCCGCCGCCAGCCGCGACGCCTCGTACAGTGGCGTCGGACGGCCGACGTAGTGCGTCAGCAGGGCGTCCAGTTCGGCCTGGAACGCCGGGTCCTCGCGCACCGCCAGGTACGCCGCGGTCAGTTCCTCGATGGGCGCCACCAGCGTCTCGGGCACGAATCGCCCGCCGTACGCGCCGAAGTAGCCCCGCGCGTCCGGGTCCCGCCGCCCGACGCGCCTCGGTTCAGTTGCCATCAGCCGCCCTCACTTCCGCGAAAAACTCCTGCAGTTTCGTCACGCTCTTCACGCCAGGGGCCTCCTCCACGCCTGAGGACACATCCAGCCCGAATGGCCGCACCGTGGCGATCGCGTCGCGCACGTTGGCCGCCGTCAGTCCTCCGGCGAGGACCAGGCGCCGCCTGGCTGCCAGGCGGGCAGCCGCCGCCCAGTCCACGGTCTGGCCGGTCCCGCCACGACGTCGCGGATCATGGGCGTCGAGCAGGAGCAGCACGTGGTCCGGCCACGCCTCCCGCGCCGAGTCAGCAGCGGCCAGCGGCACGGACTTGAGGACCGGACGGTGCAGCGCCGGCAGGATCGCCGGGGTCTCGTCGCCGTGCAGCTGGATGGCGGTCAGCCCCGCCTGCCTCACAGCCGTCTCGATCGCGTCGGGCGCCTCGTTCACGAACACGCCCACCACCTGGGTCCCGTGCGGCAGCGTCTCGATGATGGCCCGTGCCTGCTCCGGGGTCACGCTGCGCGGACTCCCGGGCCAGAACACGAACCCCAGTGCCGTCGCCCCGGCCGAGAGAGCCGCCTCGGCATCCGAGGCGCGCGTGATGCCGCACACCTTCACGACCGTCACGGGGCCACCATCCGTGCAAGCGCCGCCGCCGGGTCCGGGTCCGTCATGAAGCGCTCGCCCATGAGGAACGCCCGGTAGCCCAGTGCCGCAAGGGTGTCCAGTTCGGCCCTCGAGGTCAGGCCGCTCTCGCTGATGGCGACCACGTCCCCGGGAATCTGGCGCACCAGCCGGCGCGAGGCCTCGACATCCACCGCCAGCGTCCGCAGGTTGCGGTTGTTCACGCCAATCAGCCGGGCCCCGGCCGCCACCGCGCGCTCCAGCTCGGCCTCGTCGTGCACCTCCACCAGGGCGGCGAGACCCAGGTCCCGGGCCTCGCCCTGGAGGCGCACCAGCTGATCCTGGCTCAGGGCGGCCACGATGAGCAGCACGGCGTCCGCCCCATGCACGCACGCCTCGAGCAGCTGGTAGCGATCGATGGTGAAGTCCTTCCGCAGCAGCGGCAGGGACACCGCCGCGCGGACCGCAGACAGGTGCGCCAGGCTGCCGTCGAAGAACGCCGGCTCGGTGAGCACCGAGATCGCCGCGGCGCCACCCCGCTCGTACGCCGCCGCGATGCGCGCCGGGTCGTACTCGACCGCCAGCACGCCCTTGCTCGGCGATCGGCGCTTGCACTCCGCAATCACGTTCACGT
>JAYQOZ010000214.1:0-1879 GCA_038145035.1 Gemmatimonadaceae bacterium
ATGGCCTCGCGGAATACCTCCCGCGGGTGCACGAGGCTGGAGTTCAGGATGCCCCGCGAGACCAGGACGTCTCGTTCGAGCCGGTGCTGCGCGTCGAGGACGGCAACGTGGAACTCTTCCACGGTCAGCCCTTCCATGCGCGGTGCATAGTAGCGCCAGACCTCGCGTGGTCCCCGCAGCGGCTCACCCTCGGCGATCTCGGCCCCGAGCCGGCGTCCGAGTTCGAGCGCGGCGTGGATCGCCAACGCCCGCGCCTCGCCGAGGCCGTGCAGGGCCACCAGCGTCGCGACGGGCAGCTGCCCGAGGCGCCGCAACGACCCCCCGCCGCGCAGCAGCAGACGTTGGGCGGTCTCCAGGGAGGAACGGCCGCCACTGCCGGTCCCCAGGAGCAGGGCAAGCAGCTCGGCGCTGGTGAGGGCCGCGGCACCGAGTGCGCGCAGGCGCTCGCGTGGCCGCTCGGAAGGCGGGAGGTCGAGGATGGAAGGCACGCGCGGAGTATGCGGGAACCGCGGCGACCGACAGCACCGGATCGTTGCCAGCCAGGCCGAAACACGCAGGGGGCGCGCCGTCATGGCCCGCCCCCCGCATCCACCGCATCACGGGCCGATCAGGCCCCGTGGCACTTCTTGAACTTCTTGCCGCTGCCGCAGGGACAGGGATCGTTGCGCCCGACGTTGGCATACTCGCCGCCCGACGCGGCCGCGGACCTGGCCGGCGGCGGCGCAGCGGTCGAGCCGGTGCTGGTCGGCCGCGCGGCCGTCACGCCAAACGGATCGGCGGGGCCGGACGGGCCTTCCGTGGGGCCGGAGATCGTGGTGATCGTCGGCGGGCGCGGCGGCGGCGGTGGCTCCGAGACCAGCTGTGCCTTCAGGAAACGCTCGGCGAAGGTGCGCTGGATGTCCCGCATCAGGTCCTCGAACATCGAGAAGGCTTCCTGCTTGTACTCGATGAGCGGGTCCTTCTGCCCCCAGGACCGGTAGCCGATCGCGGCGCGGAGCTGGTCAAGGTCGTAGAGATGGTCCTTCCACTTCTCGTCCAGCACGCTGAGCATCACCAGCGAGAGGAGACGTTCCCCATAGACGTCCAGCGACTTGAACTTCCGCCGGAACGCCGCGATGGCCTCATCGGCGCTGACGCGCTGCGCCTCGGCCACCGACGCCGGCCGGATGCCATCGGGCTCCCAGCAGGGCACCCGCAGGAGGAACTGCATGAGCAGGTCCTGCCGGACCAGCTCGACGTCCCAGTCCTCCACCGACTCGTATTCGGCCAGCGAGGTCTCGATGCGCCGCTCCACCGCTGACGCCACCATCTTCTCGGACTCCCCCTTCAGTTCCTCACCGCCCTCGAGCGCGAACGACCGCAGCGAGTAGATGACCTCGCGCTGCTGGTTCATCACGTCGTCGTAATCCAGCAGGCGCTTGCGCGACTGGAAGTTCTGCAACTCGACGCGCTTCTGGGCCTGTTCGATGGAGCGCGTGATCAGCGGGTGCGTGAGCACCTCGCCCTCCTGCGCGCCGAGTCCATCCATGAGCCGGGCGATGCGGTCCGACCCGAAGAGCCGCATCAGGTCGTCCTCGAGGGACAGGAAGAACTGCGACGAGCCCGGGTCGCCCTGACGGCCCGCACGGCCGCGCAGCTGGCGGTCGATGCGCCGCGACTCGTGACGCTCGGAGCCGATGATATGCAGGCCGCCGATCTCGGAGACGTCCTGCGGCTTGCCATCGAGATCCGTGACCGTGCTCGGCTTTGACTCGCGGACGCCGGCACCGAGCTTGATGTCGGTGCCGCGGCCGGCCATGTTGGTGGCGATGGTGACGGCGCCGGGGGGGCCGGGCCCCCCCCCCCTCTCGGGCACCCCCCGGGGGTTGGTCGCGGTGAG
>JAYQOZ010000214.1:1889-4646 GCA_038145035.1 Gemmatimonadaceae bacterium
GGCCGCGGCCGGCCATGTTGGGCGCGATGGTGATCGCGCCGGGCTGGCCGGCCAGCGCCACGATCTCGGCCTCCCGCTGGTGGTACTTCGCGTTGAGGACATTGTGCGTCAGGCCCGCGCGCTGGAACATGCGCGCGAGCGTCTCGGAGGCCTCGACGCTGGTGGTGCCCACGAGCACCGGAAACCCGAGCCCGTGGAGGCGCCGCGTCTCCTCGACGATGCCGTTGTACTTCTCGCGGCGCGTCTTGTAGACCAGGTCCTGGCGGTCGTCGCGGATGATGGGCCGGTTCGTCGGGATGACCGAGACCTCGAGCCGGTAGATCTGGAAGAATTCCGTCTCCTCCGTCTCCGCGGTGCCGGTCATGCCGGCGAGCTTCTCGAAGAGGCGGAAGTAGTTCTGGATGGTGATGGTCGCGAGCGTCTGCGTCTCACCCTTCACCTGGACGCCTTCCTTGGCCTCCACCGCCTGATGCAGGCCCTCGGCCCAGCGGCGTCCGGGCATCGTGCGGCCCGTGAACTCGTCGACGATGAGCACCTGGCCGTCCTGCACCACGTAGTTCACGTCCTTCTCGTACAGGGCGTGCGCACGGAGCAGCTGATGCACGATGTTGAGCGTCTCCGACTTCTGGGCGTAGGCCCGCTCGATGCCCTGCCGTGCGGTCAGCTTCGCGGCGGCATCCAGCTCCGGGTCACGCTCGATACGCCCGATCTCCAGCGAGATGTCGGGGAGCACGAAGTCGTCGTGCGAACTCGGCGAGAGGAAATCCACGCCCTTGTCGGTGAGATGCACCGAGTGCCCCTTCTCGTCGAGGACGAACAGCAGGTCTTCCTCGAGCTCGCGGTACTGCTGCTTGGCCTGGGCCAGCTTGCGGTCCGCGAGGTGCGCCAGCTCCATCTTGAGGATGAGCTGCTTGACGCCGGTCTCCTGCATCACCTTCAGCAGGCGCTTGTTCCTGGGGTTGCCGAGCCGCGCCTGGTAGAAGCAGAGCGCGGCCGCATCCTCGTCGCCGGCGGCCAGGGCCTTCTCGCCGCGGGCCACGAGATCGTTGGCCATCTCGGTCTGCCGGCGCACCAGGCGCGCCACCGCGTGGTTGTGCTGCCCGTACTGCTGGTCGCTGTCGTTGCCGACAGGGCCCGAAATGATCAGCGGCGTGCGGGCCTCGTCGATGAGCACGGAGTCCACTTCGTCCACGATGGCGTAGACGTGCTCACGCTGCACCCGTTGGTCGAGGGCCACCACCATGTTGTCGCGCAGGTAGTCGAACCCGAACTCGTTGTTCGTCCCGTAGGTGATGTCGCAGGCGTAGGCCGCGCGGCGCTGCGGCGTGCCGGGCTCCGTGTCGTCGAGGCAGCCGACGCTGAGGCCGAGCCAGGAGTAGAGGTGCCCCATCCACTGCGAGTCGCGGCGGGCGAGGTAGCTGTTCACCGTCACCAGGTGCGCCCCGCGGCCCGGCAGCGCGTTCAGGTACAGCGGCAGCGTGGCCACCAGCGTCTTGCCTTCGCCCGTCGCCATTTCGGCGATGCGCCCGAGGTGCAGCTGGATGCCGCCGATCAGCTGCACGTCGTAATGCACCATGTCCCAGGTGAGCTCCTGGCCGGTCACCATGACCTTGCTGCCGACGAGGCGGCGGGCTGCCTCGCGGACCGTGGCGAAGGCCTCGGGCAGGATCTCGTCGAGCACCTCGGCCAGCTGCTCGCGGTAGGCCTTCTCGACGCCGCCCTGTCCATCGGGGCCGGCCAGCTCGATGTCCAGCGCCTCGCGCTCCTCGGCGTCGGCGGCGCCGTGCTTGCGTACCTTCAGCTCGTCGATGCGGGCGCGCAGTTCGGCCGTGCGCTCGGCAATCAGGGCGCGGAACCTGGCGGTCTGCGCCTGCAGCTCCTCGTCGCGCAGCGACTGCAGTCGCTCGCCGTGGCCGAGGATCTCATCGAGGATCGGCTGGATCCGCCTGCGTTCACGTTCGTGCCGGGTGCCAAAGACGGCGCCCATCAGCTTCTTGAGCATTACGAATTCACTCGGTCGGTAGTGCGATACAGCAGGTGGGTGTCGATGTAGGCAGCCACCGCATCCGGCACGAAGCCCCGGATGCTGCGCCCTGCCTGAACCCGCGCCCGGATCTCGGTCGCCGAAAGGTCCAGCCGTCGGACCGGCAGCCGTTCGACGCGAAACCCTGTCGGTGCCGACGCGGGCGCCGCGCCGCGTCCCGCCACCGCGATGGTCGCGAGCTCCGCGATTGCCGCGGGGTCGCGCCACTGGGGCAGCGTGGCCGCCGTGTCCTCCCCCATCAGCAGGAAGAGCTCGGCGTCCGGGTGCGCGAGCCGAAGCTGCCGCAGGGTGTCAACCGTGAAAGATAACCCACCCCTGGCGACCTCCGAGCCATCCACGGCGATCCGCGGGTCGGCATCGGCGAGGATCCGGACCATCGCCAGCCGGTGCTCCGGCGCGGTCATGGCCTGGCCCTGCTTCAGGGGCTGTCGGGCCGCCGGGACCAGCAGCAGCCGATCCAGTCGCAGGGCCTCCAGCGCATCCAGCGCAAGAATCAGATGCCCGACATGCGGCGGGTCGAAGGTGCCACCGAGGACCCCGATGCGTGCAGGCACCGACCGGCGATCAGCGGGCCGGAGGCGGGGTGGCCCCGTCCGGCACCGGAAGCTTGCAGACCTCGAGCACCTCGCGGTCGGTGGGAAAGCCCCCACGGAGCGCGGCGCAGACTTCCTCCGCATCCTCCGTGTAGTTGATGTTCGGGAGCCGGTAGATGC
>JAYQOZ010000215.1:0-4632 GCA_038145035.1 Gemmatimonadaceae bacterium
GATCAGGGCGCGGTGCGAGATCGATTTATCGCCAGGGAGGGTGAACGAGCGCATCGCGGAAAGTTAGGCGAGAGGGCGCCGTCCGTGACTTGCGCGGCCGCGGCACGGCCTCCCCAGTCGCCGAAGGCAGAATGCCTCTTCGCCTTCACTCGTCTTGCCCACTCTGAAGTGATGGCCTAACCTTCCCCTCACGCGGGAATAGCTCAGTTGGTAGAGCACAACCTTGCCAAGGTTGGGGTCGCGGGTTCGAGTCCCGTTTCCCGCTCTGGATTGCCAAGCAGCACCACGGGAGCGACCCTTCGGGGCGCTCCCGTTTGCGTATGGGTGTTGGCCGGGGTGGCGAAAGTGGCGAGACGCGAGGGACTTAAAATCCCTTGGGGGCAACCCCGTGTGGGTTCGATTCCCACCCCCGGCATCGCAGGCATTCCTCGGAGCACCCGGCGGGCGCGGTCCCCCTGAGGGTCCGTCGCCCATGGAACCCGGCGAACCTCGGGCAGCAGCGCGGGTACGGGCGGGTGACCATCCCCGCACGAGGGCCGTATGCGCAGCAGCCGAAAGCTCCGCCTAGTCCTGACGTCCCTGGCCCTGCCCGTGGCCGCCTGCACCGAGCCCGCGGGCCTCGACGAGGACCCGGGTTGCACCACGCGGCTCGTCGCGGTGAACGAGTCCATCCCCGGCAAGCTCAGCACCCGGGACTGCGTGGACGGCGAGTTCGGCACCTATGTGGACTGGTTCGAGCTGCGGCTGTTCGAGACGCAGACCATCGACATCCTGATGGAATCCGGCGACGTGGATGCCTATCTCGAGCTCTACGACGAGGACAACGTCTTCATCACCGACGATGACGACTCGCTGGGTGGTACGGACGCCTGGGTGCGCGTGAAGCTTCCGCCGGGCACGTATTACATAGCGGCGACGTCATTCGATGAGGGCGAGGTCGGCGACTACGTGCTCACGGTGGAGCCGCCGCCGGACGCCGCGATCCGGAGCCAGGACAGCGCGCTGCGTGCCCCGAGACTGAAGCGCGCGCGCGGCACGCCGTAGCGCTAGCGCCAGCGCGGCACCTACCGCGACGCAAGGGCGATGGAATCCGATGGAAACCGGAGTCCACCGTTCCTGCCCGATGCCTGCGCGAACCTGCGCGCGCATATTCCAGTGCATGACGACCCTGTTCCCTCCCGGCACCTGGCTCTGGGTGGCCCTCGGCGGCGCCCTTGGCTCCGCCCTGCGCTTCGGGGTCTCGGATCTCACGCGGCGCGTTCCCGCGCTCCTGGCGTATCCGTGGGCGACGCTCACGGTGAACGTCAGCGGCTCCCTGTTCCTCGGCGCCCTGACCGCCTGGGTCGCCGGCGCCGCGCAGGTGACGCCGCAGCTCCGCGCCTTCCTGATGCTCGGCGTCCTCGGGGGCTACACCACCTTCTCGGCCTTCGCCCTGGAGGGCCTCACGATGCTGCAGGCGGGTCAGCCGCTGCGCGCGCTCGGCTACGCGACGGCGAGCGTGTTGCTCGCGGTCGCTGCCGCAGGCCTCGGCTGGTCCTTGATGCGAGGCGCGGCGTGAGCGAGTTCGGCCACTTCTTCCTGCCAGGTCCCACGGAGGTGCGGCCGCGCATCCTGGCGGCCATGACGCAGCCGATGATCGGCCACCGCTCCGTGGCCTTCTCGGCCCTGCACCGCCGCGTCGTCCGAGGGCTGCAGCAGGTGTTCCGCACGCAGCGGCCGGTGTACGTGGTCTCGAGCTCCGCCACGGGCCTGATGGAGATGGCCGTTCGCGGCTGCCACGAGGGCCCGATCCTCTCCCTGGTGAACGGCAGCTTCGCCGAGCGCTTCGCGCGCGTGGCGCAGTCCTGCGGACGCCGCACCCGGGTGCTGACGGTCCCCTGGGGCGACACGCATCCGCTCGACCTCGTGGAGGAGCAGCTCTCGAGCGGCAGCTTCGCCGCGATGATCGTGACGCACTCCGAGACGAGCACCGGGGCGCTCTCCGACGGCCGCGCGCTCACCGAGCTCGCCCATCGGTACGGCGTGATGTGCCTGGTGGATTCCGTCACCGGGATTGGGGCGGCACCGCTGGAGACCGACGCATGGGGCGTGGACTTCGTCTTCACGGGATCGCAGAAGGCGCTGGCGCTGCCGCCTGGCCTGGCGTTCGCCGCCGCGAGCGAGGCCTACATCCTGCAGGCGGCCTCGGTGCCCGAGCGCGGCCGGTACCTGGACCCGGTGGAGTACGAGGAGGCGGCGTTGGACGACGGGACGCCGACCACGCCAGCCCTGCCCTTGGTCTACGCCGCCGACGCGCAGCTGCACGATGTGCTTGCGGAGGGCATCGAGGCGCGCTGGGCCAGGCACGGCATGATGCTCGCCGAGGTCGAGACATTCGTGGATGCGCAGCGGGCCGCCGGCGTGGAACTGAACTTCCTGCCGCGACGCGGTGAGCGCAGCCCGAGCGTGTCCTGCATCGCCCTGCCCGGCGACCACTCGGCGCGCGATGTCGTCGACGCCATGCTCGATCGGGGGTTTACCATCGCGCGGGGCTACGGCCAGCGAAAGGACTCGACGATCCGCATCGGCCACATGGGCGACCACACGGTGGCCGGCCTGCGTCGCTGCCTGCAGGCGCTCGGCGAGGTCCTGGCGACGCCTACGGCCTGATGCCGAAGGCGTGCACCGTGTACCAGGCGGTGTAGGCCAGCAGTCCACTGAGCGAGGCATCGCCGCCGTGCGAGCGTGCGCGGCCCTCCTCGTCGACCAGTTCCGCTGCGAGGCCGTCGTGCAGCGGCGCGCGACGCAGCCATTCGAGCACCGCGCCGGCATCCGGCCCGAAGAGCCGCGCCACCTGCACCACCAGGCGATCGCTGGTCGCGATGCGCTTCGCGGTGCGGCGGTACAGTGAATCGCTGCGGTCGATGGCCTCCCACATCGGGAGCCAGAGCGCGGAGCCGACGGCGCCATCGTCGAGGTCGTGATGGCCCGCGAGATCCGTCGCCGCCGCCAACGTGGCCTTGGACTCCCCGCCCACGCTGAAGTGCCGTCGCAACGCCGCGCGCACGGCGGAGTGGTCCTGGACCTCCCGCGCCGCCTCCTCGTCGAGCGTACGGCTCAGCGCGTCGAGCGCGTAGGCCACCACGGCGTTGCCGTGCAGCGGGAAGGGCTGCGCCACGGGCCGGCCGTCGAGCGTCACCTCGGAGTCGTACAGCGGATGCTGCTCGTCGCGACGCGCCGCCAGCTCGTCATTGGTCGCGTACAGCGTGTCGGCGAGAATGAGCTCCTCGACAATCTGGTCGTCGCCGGTCTCGCGGATGTACCGCTCGGTGGCCACGGCATAGGCCGCACAGCCCTCGAGCGTGAAGCCTGGCTCAAACAGCGTCCCGTCCAGGTAATGGACGCCGCGGCCCGGCGAGTACCCGTGGAGTTCACAGGCGCGGAGGATGAGCTCTCGGGCCAGCGGTGGGTCGGCCAGCTGGATGGCCGGAACCGTCCAGGCCAGCGCCTCCCAGTCGCGCACGGTCACGCCCCAGGCACACCAGGGCGCGCGGCTGCGCACGAGGTAGAAATGCGCATCGTCCAGCGCACGCCCGACGCCGTAGAAGTACGCGAAGAACAGGTTGCGGTTGATCAGCGCGTCGAGCGAGTCCATGCCCGTGGACTGCTCCAGCGTGCGCAGGGCATCGCGGGTCACGGTGAGCAGCGAGCGCCAGCCGCGGCGGCGCATCACGCCAACCGTCGCCACCGCCCCGTCGCGCTCCGGCCCCGCGGCGATGTAGAACGCGGCCTCCGCCCGCTCCCCCGCGCCCAGCGTCCGCCGACGCGTAATCGCGTAGGCCGGCGCCTCGCCTGGCGTGACGCCGACCTCAGCGTCGCCGTCCGCCGCCAGCGCCAACGCGCAGATGCCCGGAACCGCCACGCCGTCCAGGATGACCACACCCTGCCCTGCCTCGCGCACGCGGTGCGCGTCCTCGGCGCTGCGCGGCGTGCGCACGCGGAGCTGCCGGTGGCCCAGCCTGCCCTCGAGCCCGACGCTGAGCTCCATCGGCCGCTTGGAGCGGTTCTCGAAGGCCAGGGTGTAGACGGCACCGGCGATGTCCGCGTCCTGGCCGAAGGGTGCGAACACCGTGCCGCGCACCACGAGGTCTCCGACCGTGGACGTGAAGGTCGGGAGCCAGAACAGCGCGCGCTCCCAGGCGATGCCGGCCCGCGCCAGTTCCACCTGCTTGCCGTCCACGCGGATCACCGGCCGCGCCAGGGCGGGCGCGCCGCCGTCCACGAAGCCAGGTCCGCCCGCGAACTCCACGGCCGAGCGCGCGCCACGATGCAACAGGCCCACGGCGTGGATGGCCCCGTCGTGCGGGTGGATGCACGGCAGGGCGAACCAATGGTTGCCCGTGACCTGCCAGGACACGGCAGGCAGCGGGGAGACGGCGGGGTCGAGCGGAAGCGCGGAGGACGTCACGTTACCTTGCAGGAGGTTCGCGGGTAAACTAGCCCACCCATCCGTGATACGCCCTCTTTCCGCCGCCACCATCCTCGCGCTCTGCCTCTCACTCGCCCCGCGCGAGGGTGCGGCGCAGCGCGTCCTTGGCCCGGGCCCGGAAGCGGTGACGATCCCGCGCGGGGTGCTCCGCACCACCATCCAGG
>JAYQOZ010000216.1:0-4614 GCA_038145035.1 Gemmatimonadaceae bacterium
CCGAGGTGCGCCTGCCAGCTGATGCCGGGCTGCCCCGGCAGCACGCCGGCCACCACGCCGCCCCAGAGCAGGGTCACGAGGATGCTCAGCGCGATGGCGCCCAGCGAGCGCGCGTACCAGCCGGCCAGCATCAGGAAGCCGAGGTAGCCGAAGACCACGCCGCTGGCGCCGATGTGCACGCTGCCCGATGCACCGAAGGTCCAGGCGCAGAGCCCTGAGCCCAGCATCGCCAGCACGCTGACCGGGATGAAATGTCGGGCGTCGCGCAGCATCACCAGCCAACCCAGCAGGACGAGCGGCACCGTATTGGCGATGAGATGTTCGGGTGACCCGTGAAGAAAGGGCGCGACCAGGATGCCCCAGAGACCGTCGAGCCTGCGGGGGCGAATGCCGTAGGCGACCACGGCGTTGCCGGTGACGACCTGGACGCCGAAGCCGGCCCACACGGCCGTGACCGATCCCCCCACCACGGCGGCCTGTTGCTTCAGCGTCCGCGCCGCGCTGCGCACGAGTGCTGGCATCAGCGGCCGCTCCGGCTGGCCGGCCGGGTGCGCGCGCCCATCAGGCCTGTCCCTGCGCGGCGCGGCGCAGCAGGAGGTACTCGACCACGTTCTCCTGCGTGAGCAGGCCGACGAGCTGGCCGTTCCGGAGCACCGGCAGCGCGTGCCGGCGGCTGCGCAGCAGGCGCTCCAGCGCCGCCTCGGGCGGCGTGCCTTCGTCAAGCGCAGGGCCATCGCTGCGCATCGCGTCCTGCACGAAGGCCTCGCGGCCGCGGTCGTGCAGGCCGCGCACGAGATCATCGCGCGACAGGATGCCGACGTAGCGACCCGCGTCGAGAACGGGGAAGTCCGTCTGGAATCCGTCGATCACAAGCTTCGCGGCGCTCGAGAGCGTGTCCGTCGGCGACAGGGTGCGCAGGTCGGTCATGGTCACGCTCCGGAGGGTCACCCCCTCGAGTGCCACCTGCGTGCGGACCTGGGCGGCCTCGCCGGCGCCCGAAAGCCAGACGAAGCCGGCGATGAGAATCAGCAAGGGACTGTTCAGCACGAAGAACGCGATGAGGCCGAAGAGCACGGCGAAAAACCGCCCGGCGCGCGCCGCCGCCTCGGTGGCCCGCACATAGTCCCGCCAGCGCATTGCGAGGGCCGCGCGCAGCACGCGCCCACCGTCCATCGGGAAGGCCGGCAGCAGGTTGAACGCAAGGATCCAGATGTTGATGGCCACCAGCCGCGTCGCGAGCCGCCGAAGGTCAAACGTCGGATCCGCCGCGACCAGTCCACCGAGATCGGTGAGGTCGCGCATCCCGCCGGTGACGAACAGCGCGGCGCCGATCCCGATGGCGAGCACGACGTTCACCGCCGGGCCTGCGATGGCGATGACCAGTTCCTGCCGCGGATTGCGTGGGATCCGTTCCAGCCGCGCCACGCCGCCGATGGGCAGGAGCGTGATGTCCCTGGTGGCGACTCCATAGCGGCGCGCGGCGAGCGCGTGTCCGAGCTCGTGCAGCACGACGATCGCGAACACGAGCAGCACGGTGCCGACCAGCGACGCCGCGCCGCGGAAATCACCGTCCACCTGCCACTGGGCGAGCGCAATCCACGCCAGCAGCAGCGGGAAGGTGAGATGCACGCGCAGCGGGATGCCCGCGAGCCGACCGATGGGCCAGGACCAACGCATATCTGGAAAGTAGTGGTGCGCTGGCGGCCGCGGGCCCAGACTAAGGGGATGCGCCGACACCGAATCGACTCAGGCTCCGCTGCAAGGCGACAGGTGTGGGGCCTCCTCGTCGCGGCCGCGCTATTGCCGTTCGGCTCGTCGGGCTGCCGCGGCGACGCGCCCCGATGGCCGCACGACGACGAGCCCGTCGGCACCGTGCGTGAGATCTATGCTGCCGAGCTCACGCCGGACGCGGCGCTGCGCACGTTCCGGAACACCCATCGCCTCTTTGCCGTGCGCCGCATCCGGGCCTCGACCACGCCGCGCACCCTGCCAGCGGCCGCGACGCCCCTCATATCGGTGTTCGTCACGGCGAACGGTGACTCCCTGCCGCTCGACTCCGTGCTCGTGCTGAACCGCGTCACGGGATTTCTCGTCCTGCGCGACGGCGCGGTGCTCTACGAACGCTATCGTGAGGGCAATACGCCGTCGACGCGCTGGATGTCCATGTCGGTCGCGAAGTCGGTACTCGGCGTCCTGGTCGGTGCGGCGCTGCACGACGGCCACCTGCGCTCCCTCGACACACTGGTCACCGCACTCGTGCCCGCGCTGGCCGGCTCGGCCTGGGAGGGCGTAGGCCTGCGGGATGTCATCGGCATGCGATCCGGCATGGCCTGGACCGAGAGCTACACGGATCCTCGCTCCGACCGACGCAGGCTCCTTGAGGCGCAGTTGGTGCAGCGGCCGGGCGCGATGCTCGACGTGCTCGCCGGTCTCGAACGCGCGGCACCTCCCGGCATGCAGACCGTCTACAGCACGGGAGAGACCCAGGTGGTCGCCGAGGCGCTGCGCGCGGCCGTGGGGATGCCGCTCGCCGACTACCTGCACCAGACCGTGTGGCAGCCGGCCGGCATGGCCGACGACGCGGCCTGGTGGCTCGACGCGCCGCATGGCACCGAGATTGGCGGCAGCGGCCTGAGTGCCACGTTGCGCGACTACGGTCGGTTTGGGCAGTTCGTACTCGAGCGCGGGATTGCAGGCCGCGATACGCTGCTGTCCGGGTGGTGGGTGGATTCGCTGGGCGCGGTCCAATCGCAGGTGGCCGGGGAAGACTATCCCTACGGCTGGCTATGGTGGCCGCTGACCAGCGAGCTCGGGCAGGCACACCGCGCCTTCACCGCCGAGGGCATCAACGGGCAGTTCGTCCTGGTGGACCCTGTCACCCGCGTCGTGATCGTGCAGTGGGCGGCCCGCCCGGAGGCCCAGGGCGGAGAGCAAATCAGCGACTACGACGTCTTCGACGCGGTCATCCGCGCCACGATGCCGTGATTCAGCCTCGGGCAGGCTAGATTACCGTATGCCAACCCGCGCTACGCCCGATCCAACACCTTCGGGCTTCAGCGCCCTCGGCCTCGATGCCCGCTTGCTTGAGGCCCTCACGGCCCTCGGATACGAGGAGCCGACACCGATCCAACGCGCCGCGATCCCGCCGCAGCGCGCCGGCCGCGATGTGCTCGCGCAGGCCGCCACCGGCACCGGCAAGACCGCCGCGTTCGCGCTGCCGCTCATGCATCACCTCCGCCCCGATGCGTCGCCGCGCGAGCGCACGGCCGCGCTGGTGCTCGTGCCCACGCGCGAGCTGGCCATGCAGGTAGCCGAGGCGGTGTACCGCTACGGCAAGGGCATGGGCGTGGTGGCCGTGCCGATCTACGGCGGTGCGTCGATGGAAGGACAGATCCGCTCGCTCAAGCGTGGGGTCGACGTCGTCATCGCCACGCCGGGCCGCGCGCTCGACCACATCCGTCGTGGCACGATGCATCTCGCCGGCGTGCGCACGGTAATCCTGGATGAAGCCGACGAGATGCTCGACATGGGCTTTGCCGACGACCTCGAGGCGATCCTCGCCGAGACGCCGAAGGAGAAGCAGGTGGCCCTGTTCTCCGCCACGCTGGCGCCGCGGATCATGGCCATCGCCAAGTCGCACCTGCGTGAGCCGGAGATCATCAGCATCGAGCCCGAGGCAGTGAAGGCCGGCAAGGCCGCGAAGGTGCGGCAGGTGGCCTACATCGTGCCGCGGGCGCACAAGATGGCAGCGCTGGGGCGCATCCTCGACGTGGAGCAGCCGGAGAGCGCGATCGTCTTCTGCCGTACGCGCACCGAGGTGGACGAACTCGCCGAGACGCTGAACGCGCGCGCCTACTCGGCGGACGCGCTGCACGGCGGACTTTCGCAGGAACAGCGCAATCGCGTGATGAAGCGGTTCCGTGCGCATACCTCGGACCTGCTCATCGCGACGGACGTCGCGGCGCGCGGGCTGGATGTCTCGCACGTCTCACACGTGGTGAACTACGATGTGCCGTCGGGCGCCGAGGCGTATGTGCATCGCATTGGCCGCACCGGGCGGGCGGGCCGCACCGGCACCGCGATCACGCTGGCCGAGCCGCGTGAGCATCGCTGGTTGAAGAGCTTCGAGCGGGTGACAGGCCGGCCGGTGGAGATTGCGCCGGTGCCCACGGTGGCGGACCTCAAGGCACGCCGTGCGGAGAAGACCGCGGAGTCGCTGCGCGCGACGATCCTCGACGGCGGACTCGAGGAATGGCGACGCGTGGCCGCGACACTGGCCGCCGAGTTCGATCCGATGGACATCGCCGCCGCGGCGCTCAAGCAGTCGGCCGGCAACAGCGGAACCGAGGATCACGAGATTCCCACGGCAGCGCCGGCCCGCGAGCGGCATCCGGCGCGGGAGCGCGAAGCCGTGCGCAAGGAGCGGAAAGCCGGAAAGGAAGGAAGGGCGGCGCCCGGCAAGGGGCGTCGGGGCGGCGGGCTGGCCACGCTCTACGTCGGCGGCGGGCGCAAGCTGAAGCTACGGCCGGGCGATATCGTGGGCGCCATCGCCAATGAGGCCGGCATCGATGCCGCGAGCATCGGTACAATCACCGTGTTCGACCGACACTCCTT
>JAYQOZ010000217.1:0-257 GCA_038145035.1 Gemmatimonadaceae bacterium
GGCTCTATCCCGCGCTGCGCGCGGCGCGGCTCTCGCCCATCGAGGCGATCCGGCACGAGTAGCAACGAGAAGGCGCGAACACCGATTGGTGCTCGCGCCTCGTCTGCCGGCCGCGCGCGCTACTTCCTGCGACGGCGCGCCGCCACCGTGGCGGCCACTGCCACACCGACGGCTGCCGCAGCCGCGGCCGCGGGGGGGGGGGCCGGGGGGGGGGCCCCCCGCGGCCCCCCGGGCCCCCCCCCCCCGGCCCCCCCCCG
>JAYQOZ010000217.1:267-3792 GCA_038145035.1 Gemmatimonadaceae bacterium
GCCGCGCGCTGGACGCGCTTGTCCTTCGCCGCCTTCGCCACCTTGGCGCCAGCCCGCCTGGCCGCCGCCTTGGCCCGGGTCGCCGCGGCACCGGCCTTCTTCAGGGCGGCCTTGGTGCTCTTCACGGCCGACCGGGTCTTCTTGGCCACCTTGGCCTGCGTCCGTGACGCGGCCTTCACCGCGGCCTTGGCCTTCTTCCGCACTGCGCGCTTGGTAATCGCCATCTGCGTCTCCCTGTTCGGGTCCCAGTCGATGCGTATTAGTCCTTGTAAAATAACTACTTACGCGTTCAAATGCGACCGCAGGACACGTCCCGTGTGCGAACGTTTCTCGGCGGCGACCTGCTCGGGCGTTCCCATCGCCACTACCCGTCCGCCACCGTCGCCGCCCTCGGGGCCGAGGTCGATGACCCAGTCGGCGCGCTTGATCACATCGAGGTCGTGCTCGATCACGACCACCGTGTGCCCGTTGTCGACGAGGCGGTCGAGCACGCCGCAGAGCACCTCGACGTCGCGCGGATGCAGGCCGGTGGTCGGCTCGTCGAGGATGTAGAGCTTCTTGCCGCCCTTCTTCGCCGCGAAGGCCAGCTCGCGCGCGATCTTCAGTCGCTGTGACTCACCGCCCGATAACGTGGTCGCGGGCTGGCCGAGCCGCAGATAGCCCAGTCCCACCTGCTGGATCTGCCACAGGGCCTGCCCAAGCTTCTCCTCGCGCGGGAAGAAGCGGATCGCCTCGTCCACCGTCATCTCGAGCACGTCCGTGATGCGCTTGCCGAAGTAGGTCACCTCGAGCACCTCGGGCTTGTAGCGCGTGCCGCCGCAGGTTTCGCAGGGCACGAAGACATCGGCCATGAACACCATCTCGACCTCGAGCGCGCCCGCGCCCTCGCAGGTCTCGCAGCGTCCGCCGGCGACGTTGAACGAGAACGTGCCCGCCGTGTAGCGGCGCTGCCGGGCCAGCGGCACCTCGGCGAAGATGCGACGGATCTCGTCGAAGGCCTTCACGTAGGTGACGGGATTTGAGCGCGGCGACCGACCGATGGGCTCCTGGTCCACGAGCACCACCTCGTCGAGCGCCTGATAGCCGTTGATGTCGTCGAAGGCGCCGACCCTCTCACCCAGATGCTGCCGCGCCGTGTGCTCGCCGGTAAGCCGATGCTCCAGCGCGCGGAACAGCACGTCGTGCACCAACGTGCTCTTGCCGCTGCCTGACACGCCGGTCACGCAGGTGAGCGTGCGCAGCGGGATCTTCACGGAGACATCGCGGAGGTTGTGTTCGCGCGCGCCGCGCAGCGTGAGCCACTGCGGGCCCGCGCGGCGGCGCTTCTCGGGCAGCGGGATGATCCGCGCGCCGGTGAGGAACTGTCCGGTGAGCGGACTCTGCTCGGCGTCACTGGTGGGCCCGGAAAACACCACGCGGCCGCCCTTCTCGCCGCTCTCGGGCCCGAGTTCGAGCATCCAGTCGCTGATGCGGATGGCCTCGAGGTCGTGCTCCACCATCAGCACGGTGTTGCCGCTGTCGCGGAGTCGCCTGAGCAACGTCAGCAGCCGTGAGATGTCGCGCGGGTGCAGGCCGATGCTCGGTTCGTCGAGGACATAGAGCGTGTCCACCAGCCGGGCGCCGAGCGAGTTGGCCAGCCCGATGCGCTGGGCCTCGCCGCCCGAGAGCGTACGCGTCGCACGGTCCAGCGAGAGGTAGGTCAGCCCGACCTCGGCGAGGAACGTGATGCGGTCCCGGGCCTCGCGCAGGATGTGCGCGGCGATGGCCGATTCCTGCTCCGAGAGCTCGAGCGTATCCACCCAGCCCTTGAGCAGGTCCACCGGCATCGCCGAGACCTCGGCGATGCTGCGGCCGCCCACGAAGACCTGAAGGGCCTCGGGCTTCAGCCGCGCGCCCGTGCAGGCGGCGCAGGTCTGCGCCGTCTGGTACTGCCGAAGGAAGACCAGGATGTTAAGCGTTTTGCGCGTGGGCGCGAGCCCCCGCAGGGAGGGGGAGGTGGCGCCCAAGCCCGTGCTGCGCCCGCTGAGCAGCCGCTCGCGCTGCGCCGGGGCGAGGTCGCGCCAGGCGACGTCCATCGGGATGCCCTCCTTCTTGGCGAACTCCGCGAGCGCGCGGCGCTTGTTCTCGTAGCGCGGCTTGGTCCAGGGGTCGAGGGCGCCCCCGCGCAGCGAGCGCTCGGGGTAGGGGACGATGAGCTGCTCGTCGTACTCCAGCGTGGCGCCGAATCCGTTGCAGGTCTCGCAGGCGCCGCGGGGACTGTTGAAGGAGAACAGCTGCGGCGTGGGCGCCGGGGCCACGTGGCCGTCGTCGGGGCAACGGAAGGCTGTCGTGAAGCGCAACGCTGCCTCGCCGTCGAGCGGCAGCACCGCGGCGTCGCCGTCTCCCTCACGGAAGGCGGTCTCCAGCGCGTCCGTCAGTCGCGAACGGATCTCCGGCCCGATGACCAGGCGATCGCTGACCACGTACAGCGACGGCACCTTGGCGAGGTTCGGCCTGGGCTTCGCCAGGTCGTCGAGGTGGTGTACCGCACCATCCGCGATCACTCGCACGAAGCCCTTGGCCCGCAGGTGCTCGACGATCCGCGCGTGTGTGAGCTTGCTGGAGCGCGCGAACGGGAACGCGACGTGCACGCGCGTGCCGCCGGGCAGGGCGAGTGCGGCATCGGTGGCCGACTCCGCGGAGTCCGGCTTGAGCCGTCGGCTGCAGATCGGACAGATGGTATGTCCCACCCGGGCCCAGAGCAGGCGCAGGTAGTCGTGGATCTCGGTCGCCGTGCCCACCGACGAGCGCGAGGTGCGCGTCGGGTTCTTCTGCTCGATGGCCACGCTCGGCGAGAGTCCGTCGATGCCGTCCACGTCCGGTTTCGGCATGCGTTCGAGGAACTGCCGGGCGTAGGCCGAGAGCGATTCCACGTAGCGGCGCTGGCCCTCGGCATAGATCGTGTCGAACGCGAGCGAGGACTTCCCCGAGCCCGAGGGCCCGGTGACGACGGTGATGGCGCGGCGCGGGAAGTCCACCGAGACGTCGCGCAGGTTGTGCTGCCGCGCGCCCCGGACGCTGATGCGGTCTTTCATTGCCCTGGGAAAGCTAGCGGGAGTGGCGTCGGTTCCATCTCGCCCGGCGCCTGTTCGCCTATGTGCGTCCCTTCGGCCGCCTCGTCGCGCTGGCCGTCAGCCTGTTGATGGTGCAGGGGGCGCTGCAGCTCGTCGGCCCGCTGATGACGCTCCTGTCGTCGAGAAACGCGAACGGGGCAGCCACCGCAGCCTGCTGGATGCGGGAGGCCTTTATGCAACCCTCTTCCGATTGCAGGTGGGGGAGCTGGACTCAGCTGTCTGACTGCGTGACGAGAACGCTTGCCGACCCCCCGGACGCCCGGTAGTTTCCCCTCGAATGCCCTATTTGCAGCTTCTGGACCAGCAAATCCCGCTTCCGGACGGGGATTCGGCCCTGGGGGGGGGGGGGGGGGGGGGGGGGGGGGGGGGGGGGGGGGGGGGGGGGGGGGGGGGGGGGGGGGGGGGGGCGGGG
>JAYQOZ010000217.1:3802-4578 GCA_038145035.1 Gemmatimonadaceae bacterium
GCCTTTGAGGGCGCCGACGTTCCGTTGACGGGTGGCGATGCTGCGGCACGGGCCATCATCTCCGTCGGGCCAAACGGCGTCGTCATCAAGCGCGGCAGCCCGGACGCGGTGGTGCGTGTCAACGGCGTGCAGCTCGGCAACGAGCCCAGTCCGCTCCTGCATGGCGATCGCGTCGAACTCGGTGGACACGAGTTGCGACTCGGGGACGACCAGAAGGTCGGCAGCACGATGTTCGTGAGTGCGGCGGACGTCGCGGCGCTCATGGCGAGCGGCAAGCCCACAGGCTCACCGAAGAAACCGACCACCGCCACCGGCGGGCGCCTCGTCTCGCTCGTGGACGGGCGCGAGTACACGGTCACGGAGACGGGCGTCTCGTTCGGCCGCGAAGTCGGCAACGACGTGGTGCTGGCCAGCAACGAGGTCTCGCGGCGCCATGCCAACATCGCGCCGGCCGGGAACGGCTATGTGCTCACCGACACGAGCACCAACGGTGTGTGGGTCAACGGATCCCGGATCCAGGGCAGCCAGCTGCTCGGTCGGGGTGACGTGATCAAGATGGGCACGGAGGAGTTCCGGTTCTACGCCGATGTCGCGAAGCCGGCGTCCCAAGCCCCCGCCGCCCCCGTTGTCGACGCGGGTGTGGCTGCCGCAGCCGCCGCGGCGGCCGTGACGGTCGATGCCATGCCAGCTCCGGTCCCGGCGGCTCCGCCCGCGCCGCCCCTGCCCGACGTGCTCCACGGGACGGGACAGGTGGTCGCGGTGCAGGTCACGATCCC
>JAYQOZ010000218.1:0-4294 GCA_038145035.1 Gemmatimonadaceae bacterium
GATACTCGGCGTGCGCGCCGAGCTCCGCCTCGATCCGCAGCAGCTGGTTGTACTTGGCCACGCGATCCGTGCGGCTGGCCGAGCCGGTCTTGATCTGGCCGGCGTTCGTGGCCACCGCGAGGTCGGCGATGAACGTGTCCTCGGTCTCGCCCGAGCGGTGCGAGATGATCGAGCGGTAGCCGTTGCGGTCGGCCATCTCGATGGTCTCCAGCGTCTCGGTGAGCGTGCCGATCTGATTCACCTTCACCAGGATGGCGTTCGCCACGTCCTCCTCGATGCCACGCGCGAGGAACTCGACGTTGGTCACGAACAGGTCGTCGCCCACCAGCTGGCAGCGATCGCACAGCGCCTCGGTGAGGCGGCCCCAGCCCGCCCAGTCACCCTCGGCCAGGCCGTCCTCGATCGACACGATGGGATACTTGCGCAGCCACTTGGCGTAGAGCTCCACCATCTCGTCGGCCGTCTTGGTGCCGGCACCGCTCTTCTTGAAGGTGTACTTGCCCTTGCTGTAGAGCTCGCTGGCGGCGCAATCCAGCGCCAGCGCGATCTGCTCGCCCGGCTTGTAGTTCGCGGCCTCGATGGCCTCCATCACGGCATCGAGCGCCTGCTCGTCGCTCTTGAGGTCCGGCGCAAAGCCGCCCTCGTCGCCCACGCCGGTGGAGAGCTTGCGCTTCACCAGCACCTTCTTGAGCGAGTGGAACACCTCGGTGCCCATGCGCAGCGCCTCGGAGAAGCTCTCGGCGCCCACCGGCACGATCATGTACTCCTGGAAGTCCACCGTGTTGGTGGCGTGCGCGCCGCCGTTCAGGATGTTCATGAGCGGCACCGGCAGCGTGCGGGACAGCGGGCTGCCGAGGTAGCGGTACAGCGGCAGGTCCACCGAGGCGGCCGCGGCGCGGGCCGCCGCCATCGAGACGGCGAGCATCGCGTTCGCGCCGAGCTTCGACTTGTTCTTGGTGCCGTCGAGGTCGATCATCGCGCGGTCGATCGTGAGCTGGTCCACCACGTCGAGGCCGATAAGCTCGGGCTCGATCAGCTTGGCCACGTTGGCAACCGCCTTGCGGACGCCCTTGCCGAGATAGCGCCTGGCGTCGCCGTCGCGCAGCTCGTTGGCCTCGTGCTCACCGGTGGAGGCGCCGCTGGGCGCGGCGGCGCGGCCGTACGTGCCGTCCTCCAGGACGACCTCGGCCTCGACGGTGGGATTGCCGCGCGAGTCGAGGATCTCGCGGGCGACGACGGCGATGATGGTGGACATATGACGGGCAGGACGGAGGTCGAAGGACGGAGGATACGGCGGCGCGGGTTCCGACAGCGCAGCCGACCCCGAAAGATATCCGGTTCTCGCCGGGCGGGGTCTACGCGCCCCTGAACGGCGGGGAGACCACCCCGTACTCGCGCTCGAGGCAGGAGGCCATGGCCTCGTAGGTGAGCCGGGCAAGCCTGTCGCGGTCCTCGTAGGTCATCCCCTCGGTGGAGATCTCCTCGAGGTAGTGCATGTGGATGGTCCCGGGGCGCACCAGGAACTTTCCCTTCGGCTGTACCTCCTGCTGGCCGTAGACCAACAGGGGCACCACCGGCGCCTGGGCCTGGATAGCCAGCACGAAGGGGCCCTTCTTGAACGGGCGCAGCGGGTATGCACCGCCGCGAGTGCCCTCGGGGTACACCGCCACCGAGGCGCCCATGTCGATGCGGCGCGTGGCCAGGGAGTACGAGCCGAATGCCGCCTTCCGATTGGCGCGCTCGATGGGGATCATCCCGGCGGCGAGCATGGCGCGGCCGAAGCCCGGGATCTTAAAGAGCTCCGCCTTGGCCACGAACTTCATCCAGCGCAGCGTGGCGGCTGCCGCCAGGACGTCATAGTTCGCGACGTGGTTCACCACGAACACGTGGCGGTCGCCGCGCTTCCGCTCCGGGTTGTGCTCCACAAGCGTCACACCGGATACCCACAGCGTCGCACGGGCCCAGAGGCGCGGCGCGAGGTCGTACGGCGACCCCACGCGGTCCTTGCGCCGGAAGATGGCGGCCAGGATCACCCATCCCCCGCAGACGGCGGTGATGAGGGGCAGTGCGACGGCGACGAGCAGGGCGCGAAGCATCGGCGCTACGGGGCGAAGTGATCGTGGGCGCGCGGCAGGGCGGCCGGGCGGCCGTCGCGCTCGGCGCGAACCTCACCGTCCGTGCCGACCGCCGCCTCCACCCGGCCGATGGCGGTGAGCGCCAGGCCACCGTGCGCGCGGGCAAACGCGGCCGCATCGAGCGAGGGAGCCGCGACCAACAGTTCATACTCCTCCCCGCTGGCGAGGGCATCGTCGATTGCCACGCCCTCCACGCAGGGGATCGCGCCGAGGTCGAGCACGCAGCGTACGCCGCTGGCGGCCGCCAGATGCGCCACGTCGCCAGCGAGTCCGTCGCTGAGGTCGATGGCCGCGTGGGCGCCCTGCGCCGCGCACCAGAGCCCGGCGGCGATGCGCGCCGTCGGACGCACGAAGCGCGCGCGAAGCTCACCGCTGGGCACGTCGCCGCGCTCCCAGGCCGCCAGGGCAGCCCCCGGACCGCCGAGGCGGCCCGTCACGTAGAGCGTATCGCCGGCCCGCGCGCCGCTGCGCGCCAGCGGCTGGCGCGCGTGGCCGAGCACCGTGATGGCCAGGGCGAGGCGATCACCGTCGGTCACGTCGCCGCCGACGATGGGGACCGCGACCGCACGCGTCGCATCGGCGATGCCGTGCGCGAGCGCCTGCAGCGGGGCGCGCCAGTCCGCGGGCAGCGTCAGGGCCAGCAGCACGCCCAGCGGCTCCGCGCCCATCGCCGCGAGGTCGCTCAGCGCCGCCATCGTCGCCCGCCAGCCAATCTCCTCGCCGGTCATCCACGGCCGGCGAAAGTGCACGTCCTCGACGGTGCTGTCCGTGCTCACCACCAGCCGCGAACCCTTCGGCACATCGAGCAGCGCGCCATCGTCGCCGATGCCCTGCGCCGCCGAGCCCCACTGGGCCAGCAGCGCACGCACGGCATCGAACTCGGCGCCGGGTCCGAGCGGCACGTGGTTCATCGCGAGCGGCCGGCGGCCGGCAGCTGCGCGAGCACGGGAGGCATCCGCGCCGGGGCATCCAGCCGCCAGGCGTCGCGCAGCGCAACCACCACATCCTCGAGCGAGCTGCCCCGCACCGAGCCCGAACGCGCCGCCATCTCGCCCGCGCGACCGTGCACCCACGCGCCCGCCAGCGCCGCGGCAAAGGGATCACCGGTCTGCGCCAGCAGGGTCGCCACGATGCCGCCAAGCACGTCGCCGCTGCCGGCGGTACCGAGCGTGGGGCTTCCCGCGGCGCTCACGCCCACGCGCCCGTCCGGATGCGCGACCACCGTGGGCACGCCCTTCAGCAGCACCGTCGCGCCGAGCTGCTTCGCCAGCTCGAGCCCGGCCGTGAATCGTTCGGAGACGATGCTGGCGGCCTCGCGGCGCAGCAGGCGCCCGGCCTCCACCGGATGCGGCGTCACGATGGCGGGCCGCGCGCCGAGCAGGGAGCCCAGCGTCCGAGGCTCACCCTCGAACACGTTCAGCGCATCGGCGTCGAGCACCACCGGACCCTTCCACTCCACGAGGAGGCGCTCGACCAGCGCGCGGGTCATCGCCGTGCGTCCCAGCCCCGGACCGATCAGCAGCGCATGTGCCCAGCCGAGCACCTTGGCCTGGTCCTCGGCGGTCACCGGCCAGCGTGCGGCCATCGTCTCGGGGAGCGAGGCCTGCACCACGGGCACGTTCGTCGGCTGCACGAGCAGCTGCACCATGCCGATGCCGCTGCGCATCGCGCCGCGTGCGGCCAGCATCGGTGCGCCCGCCATGCCTTCGCCGCCGCCGACGACCGCGAGCCGGCGCCGTACGCCCTTGTGGGCATCCGCCGGGATGGGCGGCACCGCCGCGCGGACCCAGTCCTCGTCCACGAGCAGCGGCGCGCCGTCCTCGAGCAGCGCGTAGGCGCCCAGTCCGATGTCCAGGCAGGCAATCTCCCCGCACTCATCGCGGCGCAGCAGCAGTCCGCGCTTCACCGTGCCGTAGGTGACGGTGAGGTCCGCGCGCACGGTGGTCGCACCGGCGCCGGTGCTGGCGTCGATGCCGCTGGGGATGTCCAGCGCCACCACGGCCACGCCCTGCAGGTGCCACTCGGCGATGGCGGCGATGTGCGGCACCAGCTCGGCGCGCACCTCGCCCTTCGTGCCCACGCCGAGCAATCCGTCCACAATCACGGCTGGCCGCTGCGGCTCGCTGAGGTCGGCGATGCGCGGCATCGCCTCCTCCCGG
>JAYQOZ010000218.1:4304-4562 GCA_038145035.1 Gemmatimonadaceae bacterium
GCGGGGCGCCCGGGGGGCGGGGCCCCCCCGCCGCCAGCCCCCGCCGCGGCCCCCGGGCCTCCGCCAGTGCGCGGGCCACCACGTAGGCGTCGCCGCCGTTGTTGCCGGCCCCGGCGTAGATCACGGCCCCGCCCGTGTGCACGTCCGGGTAGCGTGAGAGGATCAGCTGCGCCGTGCGCTCGCCGGCGGCGCGCCTCACCGGCCCAGAGCTCACCCCCCCCGCCGAGGGCGCGCGGGCGCGCGCCCCCCCCCGCTGAC
>JAYQOZ010000219.1:0-4527 GCA_038145035.1 Gemmatimonadaceae bacterium
CCCCGCCACCGCTCGCGCTACCGACAACGCCCGACCGCGCCTACCAGCGATAGTGCGCGAAGGCCTTGTTGGCCTCGGCCATGCGGTGCGTGTCTTCCTTCTTCTTGACGGCGTTGCCCTCGCCCTTGGCGGCGGCGAGCACCTCGGCGGCCAGCTTCTCGGCCATCGACTTCTCGTTGCGCTCGCGCGAGTAGAGGATCAGCCAGCGCATCGCCAGGGCGGTGCGGCGCTCGGGGCGCACCTCGACCGGCACCTGGTAGGTGGCGCCGCCGACGCGGCGGGACTTCACCTCGACCACCGGCTTCAGGTTGGTCAGGGCCTGCTTGAAGACCTGCACGCCCGGCTGCTGCGCCTTGGCCTCGACGACGTCCATCGCGCCGTAGAAGATGCGCTCGGCGGTGGACTTCTTGCCCTGGTACATCAGGACGTTGATGAACTTGGAGACAGTCTGGCTGTCGTAGCGCGCGTCCGGCAGGACACTGCGCTTCACGGCACTCTTGCGGCGGCTCATTTACTTCTTCCCTCCAGCCGGGGCACCAGCCTTCGGCTTCTTGGTCCCGTACTTGGAGCGGCTCTTGTTGCGCCCGTTGACGCCGGAGGCGTCGAGCTTGCCGCGCACGATGTGGTAGCGCACGCCCGGGAGGTCCTTCACGCGGCCACCGCGAATGAGCACGATCGAATGCTCCTGCAGGTTGTGGCCCTCGCCCGGGATGTAGGCGGTGACTTCGAAGCCGTTCACGAGACGTACGCGCGCGACCTTGCGCAGCGCGGAGTTCGGCTTCTTGGGGGTGGTGGTGTACACGCGGGTGCACACGCCACGCTTGAATGGATTCGCCTTCAGAGCCGGCGCCTTGTCCTTCTTGACGACTTCGCGGCGGCTCTGCCGGACGAGCTGATTGATCGTCGGCATCTTACCCTGGGTTGTTCGACCTTCTGTAGCTACGTGGATCGCCCGGCGGGCGGCACGGAACAGAGCCTTAAAAGGTAGATGGCAGGGCCCTCAGGGTCAACCGGGGCCACCACGCCAGCCGCGTTACGGCAGCGGGGAGGCCACCATGGGAGTCGCGGGCGTCGAGAGCGACATGATCTGCGGCACGAGGTAGACCGCCAGCGCCAGGACCCCGACGGCAACGATCGTGTCCCTCTCGTGAAACCGCTTGGTCTCGATAACGTCCACCGCGGCCAGTGGAATCTCGATCCTCAGGGAGCGGTGCAGTGCGTAGCCGATGATGGTGTCATTCACGAGCCGCGCGTTGGCAAATACCGTAGTGTCGCGTCGATAGGTCACGACCCTGGTCGACGGCGGAAGTCGCTGCCCGTCGCGGAGTCGGCCAACCGGCTGGTAGCGAAAGCAGCCGGCGAGGAGCGTCATCGCCAGGACGAGCAGGACGCGACGCGGGTTCGGCATCCGGCGGAATATCGGGCGCGGCGGGCGGCACGTCCACCGCTGCAGGCCTGGCTACACATCGACCACGTGGTCCACGGGCAACGCGTCCTGGGCGCGGACGCGCTCGGCCCAGCTGCCGCAGAGGTGGGCGATGCCGTTGGCGTAGTAGGAGATGAGCTCGCGGCCGCGCGGCAGGATGACATAGTCGCTGCCCTGACGGTGCAGCACCCGGCGCATGTGCAGCATCCGGTAGGCGCGCTCGAAGGATTCCGCCGCCTCTCGCTGCGGCTCCTGCACCTGCGCCCCCTGCGCGACCAGCACGTCGCGCAGCTCCTCCAAGCGGGCGAAGAGCCGGGCCTCCGGCACGATTTCGGTGTCGAAGGTCTGCAGGGCCGCACAGACCAGGGGCACCGCGGTCACCGGCACCAGCGCGCCGATGCGTTCCATCATGCCGTCGGTGAAGGCCTGCACGGCAGCGAGTCGTTCGGGGCGTGACCGCTCGTGCAGCGGCCGCCCCTCGCGCGCGAGCCCGTCGAGCCAGGGCGCCACCGGCAGCGGCCGGCCGATGACGACCGCCGCACGACCGTAGCGCTTCCAGCGCCCGGTGCCGAGCCGGCCAAAGCTCGAGATGGAGTAGTTGAGCACGTCGCGGAACTGCGCCAGGCGTGAGCCCGGGGCCGCGCCCTCGCTCACGCGCAGCTCGCGCAGCAGCGAGCGGTCCTCCAGGACGCGATCGTAGTTGAGCCCCACCGGCACCACGTACATCCGCTCGGCGAAGCCCGGTTCGCGCGCGGTCCCGAGCAGGTAGTCGAGCAGGCCGATCTTCGCCGGTCGCAGGCGGCCGTCACGGGAGAGCCCGCCTTCGGGGAAGATCCCCTGCGTCACGCCGTTGCGGGTGATGAGCTGCACGTAGCGCTCGAGCACGGTGTGGTACAGCGGCTCGCGGTAGCGCCGGCGGATGAAGTACGACCCGAAGCTCTTGAACAGGTACTCGAGGGGGAACACGCGGGCCCACTCGCCCACCGCGTAACTGATGGCCACCTGCCCCGCGAGGGCGTAGCTGGCCAGCACGTAGTCCGCATTCGAGCGGTGATTCATCAGGTAGACGACGATGCTTTCGCGCGGTAGGCGCGCAAAGGCCTCCGGCTCCTGCACGCTGACCGTGGACTTGTAGAACAGCCCCAGCGCCGCCCGCGACACGGCGTAGCCGAACTGGTAGTACATGAAGAGGTTGAACACCGGCACGATCTCGTCGAGATAGGTCTCGACGCGTCGCCAGACCTGGGCCCTGGGCGTCCCGTGCTCCCCGGCGTGCGCGGCCACGGCGGCGGCGATGGCCGGATCCGCCAGCAGCGACTGCACGATGTAGCGCTTGCCCGTGAGCTTGAAGCGATCCACGCGGGCGCGGAACCGCAGCAGGGCGCGGCGGGCGGCGCGGGCGGTCCAGCGACGCCAGAGCGTGAGACCCAGCGCGAAGGCCACAAGCGCCGCGGCTCCCCAGGCCAGCCAGGGGCTCACGGCGCGAATACGAGCTCGAGTTGCTCGCCGGGCTGCACCGCGGCCCATTCCGCAAACAGCGCGTCGCGCCTCGCACGGAGCGCCATCAGCGTCACGGCATCGAGGCTGCGCGGCGGTCGGCGACCGCCCTCCGCCAGCTTGTTGCGCACGTGGGTCTCGAATTCCCCCGCCGAGAGCAGTTCACCGCCCGCGGCCAGCGTGGCACGCTCGACATCGAGCAATCCCACCACCGACTCGGCCCAAAGCGCCTCGTCCGGCAGTGGACCGCGCGGCCAGGGCTGCGCGAAGTCGGCAAAGTCCCAGCCGTCCGCGACCAATCCATAGAACGCCTGCCGCAGGCCCAGCATCGACTCCACCGCGAAGTGGGTGAGATCGTGCTGCGCAAAGAACGCCGCGTGCCGCTCCTTCTGCCGTTGCCAGGTGCGCGACCCGTCCGGCCGGATTAGCACCAGCGAGCCCTGGCCGTCGGGGCGCCGCGTGAGCCGGAGGGTCAGTGGCATGCTGAATCCTACTGCCGCCGCGCGGCGAAACCACCGGGACGGCAGTGACCGTCGTACGGCCAACATGCCATCGTCGCTCCCTCATGACCGACCCCACCGCGCCCGTGCGCCGCATCTACACGGGGGCCGCAGCCTGAGGCGGTGCCTACCCGCCTCCCTGCGGCCCGCGCAGCTCACGCTCCCGCTTGAGTGCCGCGAGTGATTCCCGGGCAGCCGCTGCCTCGCGGGTGCCGGGGAAGCGCTCGATGAGCCGGCGCAGCTCGGCCATCGCCTTCCCCTCGGCCTCCAGCGGACCGAGATAGAGGTCCACGAGCTTCTGCTGGATATACCGGCGCGTGTCGTCGCTGCCGCCGCCCGTCTCGCGTGCCCGAAGGAACAGCGCGAGTGCCCGCGGCGCGTCCCGTCGGTCGCGCAGGTGAAAGTCCGCGGCCTTCACGAGCACGCCGACCTGGCCGCCGCTGCGTGCGATCTCCTCGTCGAAGGCCGCCGCGGCTCCCGCGAGGTCGCCTCGGATCACGAGCGCGTCGATCTGCGAGTACGTCGGGACGTACGCGGTGGATGCCCCCCGCGGGGCGTAGAAGGCGCCAGCGGCCCGCGCCGATGCACCCGCGACGATGCGGTGGACCAGCACGCCGATGAGGTAGCCGGGCAGCATGCCCAGCAGGCCGCGGAAGAACCCGCCAAGGATCAGCATCCCGAAGATCCACCCGACACACCCCACCAGCGTCCCGTGCAGGACGCCGCGGTCGATCATCCACTGCAACGACCATCGGTCCCTCGACTTGTGGTCCATCGCTACGTGCTCCGCGGACGTGGTCGGCCATACGATGTCCTGTCCGGCGCCGCGGCGCGAGTCGGGCCATCGTGAAGAGGCTGAAGCGGGTCCCGAGGATGACGGCGGTACCGGCGCGACGCCTGTCCTGCAGCGTGTTTCCGCCGGGTGGACGCGAAGATGCCCTGCCTGATGCGACGTCGCACGAGGCCCCGTTAGTTTCCGCGCATGGCCGACCGCTCGGACATCCTGGTCGTCGCCGCGACGACGCGAGAGCTCGCGCCGGCGCAGGGCTGGCAGACGCTGGCCTGCGGCGTCGGCCCCGTGGAGGCGGCCGCGCACACGGCAGC
>JAYQOZ010000220.1:0-3982 GCA_038145035.1 Gemmatimonadaceae bacterium
GTGCTCGAGGTCTCCCTCGACGGAACTCCCGCCGCGAATCGCGTGGTGCCGGATCACATCGTCATTCCCGACGTGGCCGCCGGCGCGCACGAGGTGCGGGTGCGCTTCCGCAGCACGGATGCGGCGCTCAACCGCAACGACGGCTTCCTGTACGCGCTGTTCGTGCCCGACCGTGCCTCGACGGCCTTTCCGGTGTTCGAGCAGCCGGACCTGAAGGGCCGTTTCACCGTGGAACTGGAGACCCCGGCGGCCTGGCAGGCGCTGAGCAACGGGTCCCTCGTGAGCCGCGACTCGAGCGCCGGCCCACGACACCGCCTTCGGTTCACGGAGACCGCGCCGATCAGTACCTACCTGCTCACCTTCGCGGCCGGTGAGTTGCAGGTCGAGCGCGCCGTGCGTGACGGGCGCGCGTTCACGATGTACCACCGCGAGACCGACCCGGCGCGGGTGCGGCGCAACGTTGGCGCCATCTTCGACCTGCACGCGGCGGCCCTGCGCTGGCTCGAGGACTACACGGGGATCCCCTACCCCTTCGAGAAGTTCGATTTCTTCGCCGTGCCGGCATTTCAGTTCGGCGGCATGGAGCATCCCGGCGCCATCTGGTACCGCAGCGGCGGCCTGTTCCTGGACGAGACCGCGGGGCGTCCCCAGGAGCTCGGCCGCGCCAGCCTGATCGCACACGAGACGGCGCACATGTGGTTCGGCGACCTCGTCACCAAGCGCTGGTTCAACGACGTGTGGATGAAGGAGGTCTTCGCGAACTTCACGGCCGCCAAGATCGCCGGGCCGTCGTTCCCCGACCTCGACCTCCGCCTGCGGTTCTTCCAGGCGCACCATCCCACGGCCTACGGGACGGACCGGACGGCGGGCGCCAACCCGATCCGCCAGCCGCTGGAAAACCTGCGCGAGGCGGGCTCGCTCTATGGCGCGATCATCTATCAGAAGGCGCCGGTGGTGATGCAGCAGCTGGAGGCCTTGGTCGGCGCGGAGACCTTTCGTGATGGCCTTCGCATCTACCTGGACCGCCACCGCTACGCCAACGCCACCTGGCCGGACCTCATTGCCGTGCTGGATTCGCTCTCGCCGCAGGATCTGACGCGCTGGAGCCAGGTCTGGGTGGAGCAGCCCGGACGGCCGACCGTCGCGGCGCGCGTGGACGGCGGCGAGCTCGTGCTCGCGCAACGCGATACATGGCCCGGGCGCAGCCTGCGCTGGCCGCAGCGCACGTCCGTTGCGCTCGGCGTCGGGGCGCGGGTCGTCACGGTCGATGCGCAGCTTGATGGCGACTCCCTGCGCCTGCCGCTGCCGGAAGGTGTGACCAACCCCAGCTTCGTCCTGCCCGGCGCCGACGGGGTGAGCTACGGACGCTTCGTGCTCGACGACCGCTCGCGTGAGGTGCTGCTCGCCCGGGTGCACACGCTGCCGCCGCCGACGCTCCGCGCCGTGGCCTGGCAGACGCTCTACGAGGAGATGCTCGATGGCGCCCTCCCGCCATCCCGGCTGCTCGCCGCAACCATCGAAGGCGTGCAGCGCGAACCTGAGGAGCTCGTCGCCTCCCAGATCCTCGGCGTCCTGCGCGGCACCTACTGGCGCTTCCTCGGGCCGGAAGATCGCCGCGCGCACGCGGCAGGGGTTGAGCGTACGCTGTGGACCGCGCTCGACCGCGCCCCGACACCTGGCCGCAAGGGCACGCTGTTCGCCACGCTCGTGTCCGTCACGCTCAGCGACAGCGGCATCGCACGCCTCGAGCGCATCTGGCGCCGGACGGAGACCCCGCCTGGGCTACCGCTCAGCGAGCCGCAGTACATCAGCCTGGCGGAGGCGCTTGCCGTGCGGGACCTGCCCACGGCGGGGGCCATCCTCGACGAGCAGGCCTCACGCATCACGAACCCTGACCGCGCCGCGCGATTTGCCTTCGTGCGGCCTGCCCTCAGCGCCGATCATGCCGAGCGCGCAGCGCTCTTCGCGACCTTCGCCGACGTGGCCACGCGGCGCCGCGAGTCCTGGGTGCTGGACGCGCAGGGGCTGATGAACCATCCGCTGCGGGCCGATGCGGCGCGCCAGGAGCTGCGGGCCGCACTCGAGCTGGGCGAGGACATCCAGCGCACGGGCGACATCTTCTTCCCCCTGCGCTGGATGAATGCCACGCTGGACGGACATCAGTCCGTGGAGGCGGCCGAGGCCGTCCGGCGCTTCCTGGCCGAGCATCCCGACTATCCCCCGCGGCTACGGGGCAAGCTGCTGCAGGCGGCGGACGACCTCTACCGCTCGGCCCGCATCGTCCACGGCTGGCAGGGCCGCTAGCGCGTCACGACGATCGGCTGGGTCGAGATCACGGTCGCACGACCCGCACTGAGCACGAGTCGGTACGTTCCCGGCTCGTCGAGCCGTACGCGCATGTCGTAGGTCTCCCCCATGCGCACGCGCTGGAAGGCCTCCGTGCGCGCCTGCATCTGCGGCGGCAGGTCCCAGCCGTCCGTGGCGATGTGTGTCCACTGCGCGAGCTCCTCGCCGTCGCCCCTGTACACGGCGTAGCGTAACCCGGGGTTGGCCAGGGTGATGTTGATCAGCCGCAGCCGGTGCTCCGCCCCCGCCGACTTGTGCGAGGCCCGCCATGGCGGCAACGTCCGCTGTCGCCTTCGCCCGCCGCCATGACCATCTGGTACGTCGACATCCCCTGGGCCCTGATGCTCTTCGGCGTGGCGCTGTGGACCAGCTGCTGCCTGGTGTTCAATCCCGTGCTGCGCAGCATCCGCATCGGCGGCCTCGTGGTCGCGTATGGGGTTCTGGCCTGGATGCTCATCACCCTTCCGCTGGCCGTGGCGATCGTGACCTGGTGCATCTTTGCGGCGTTTGGCGGCGCGCTCTCGCTGGCGTACGAGCTCTGGGCGCGGCACCACTATCGCGATCGTGGGCGCCCCCCACGCCCACTGGTGCTCGTGCAGGGCTTCCTGCTCTGGCCCTCGATGATCCCCGACGCCCTCGAGGGCGTGCTGGTGGATGCGGGTGTCCTCGACGCCGCCGGCCGGCACGAATGCAACGGCTCGCCCTGAGGCGCTCGTACGGCAGGCGCGGGTCTCGGGAACCTGCAGACCCGTTCGGCTATAGTTATCTGGCTTGGCGCCCGCCGGCGCCTCATCGCTCTTCTTCCTCACGAGACCCATGCGCGCCTTCCTGCTGCTCCTGCTCGCTGCCCCGTCGTTCGCGCTGGCCCAGATCCCGGGCCGTGGCGCCGCCACGACGACCATCGAGCCCGGGAAGGAATGCCCCGCCGGCATGACCGAGGTGCGGCCGGGCCGCTGCCAGGCCCCGACGATGCCGGCGCCGTCCATCGTGGACTACCGCCCGCGCTCGACGCTGGTGACGGCCGAGCATCCCGTGCCAAGGGCCAAGTTCCCGGCCATCGACTACCACGGGCATCCGACCCAGCTCAACACGGTCGAACAGATGCATGCCCTCGCCGATGACCTCGACGCCATCGGCGTGCGCGTAATCGTGGCGGCGAACAACACCCGCGGCGAGAACCTTCGGCGCGCCGTCGCGCTGGCAAACGCCACGCCTCGGATGCGCGACCGCATCCGCTACCTCACCGGCATCGACTTCGACGGTGTTGGCGGCGCTGGCTGGGCGGAGCGTGCGGTCGCTGCCCTCGAGGCGGACGCGGCTGCGGGCGCCGTCGGCATCGGCGAGGTCGGCAAGGGCCTCGGGCTCAGCACCCGGAAGGCTGACGGCTCGCGTCTCACCATCGACGACCCGGCCCTGGATCCCGTCTGGCGCGCCGCTGCGCGCCTCAGGCTCCCGGTGTTCATCCACACCGCGGATCCGCAGGAGTTCTGGCAGCCCATCGACAACCACAACGAGCGCTGGCTTGAGCTCGCGCTGTTTCCGGGGCGTCGCTACGGGGACGAGTTCCCGAGCTTCGAGACGCTGATGACGGAGCGCGACAACATGATCCGTCGCAATCCGCAGACCACCTTCGTGG
>JAYQOZ010000220.1:3992-4502 GCA_038145035.1 Gemmatimonadaceae bacterium
CATATGGGCTGGCACGCGAATGACCTGCCCCGACTCGCGAAGCTGATGGATGAGATGCCGAACATCCTCGTGGAGGTCGGCGCCGTGCTCTATGACATCGGACGCCAGCCCCGCGAGGCGCACGATTTCTTCATCCGGTACCAGGACCGCATCCTCTTCGGCAAGGATTCCTTCCAGCCCGGCGAGTACCCGTACTACTGGCGCGTCTTCGAGACCCGCGACGACTACTTCGATTACTACCGCGACTACCACGCATACTGGAAGCTCTACGGCATCGACCTGCCGGACGACGTGCTGAAGAAGGTCTACTTCTCCAACGCCCTGCGCATCACGCCGGGCATCCCGCAGGACGGCTGGCCGCGGTAGCGTCGCCGGGTCGTCGGGGCGTAGCTTTGCGATTATGACGACCCGCACCCGCCTCCTGCTTGCGCCGGTTTTCGCCCTCGTCGTGGCCCGCGGTGGCGGCGGCCCCCGGGGCGCGGGCGGTGGGGCCCAGGCCCCCCACACGCG
>JAYQOZ010000221.1:0-4487 GCA_038145035.1 Gemmatimonadaceae bacterium
GGTCACGACCGTTACGTCCGAGCCTTCCTTCACCACCTTCGCCTTGCCGAAGGGGATCATGAAGTTCGGGCCGGGGTTCGGGGCCTTGTTGTAGGTCTGGCGGTACAGGTGCTTGTGCTCGAGGAAGATCACCGGATCCTCGGAGCGGATGGCCGTGCGGAGCAGGCCGTTGGCGTCGAGCGCGTTGCTCGGGCAGACCACGCGCAGACCCGGGCAGTGCGTGAACAGCGAAGCGCCGGTCTGGGAATGATAGATGGCGCCGCGGATGTAGCCGCCGTAGGTGGTGCGCACGACCATCGGCGCGGCGAACATGTTGTTCGAGCGCCAGCGCATGGTCGCGAGCTCGTCGCGCAGCTGCATGTAGGCCGGCCAGATGTAGTCGAAGAACTGGATCTCGACGACCGGCCTGAAGCCGCGCAGCGCCATGCCGATGGCGCGGCCGATGATGTTGGCCTCGGCCAGCGGCGAGTTGAAGACGCGGGTGCCGCCGAACTCCTTCTGCAGGCCCCAGGTCACCTTGAAGACGCCGCCCTTGCCCTTGACCTTCCCGAGGTACTGCTCGCGCGACACGTCCGCGACGTCCTCGCCGAAGACGACGATGCGTTCATCGCGCCGCATCTCGTCCTTCATGCAGGCGTTGAGCAGGTCCACCATCGTGGTGGGATCGCCCTCGAATTTGGGATCGTCCTCGGTGTCGAACTGCTCACCGGTCGGGTCCACATCCGGGGAGTACACGCCGAAGTGCACCGTCGAGGGGTCGGGCTGCGGCTGCGCCAGCGCGTCGTCGGTGGCGGCGAGGACCGTGGCCTTCACCTCCTCCTGGATCGCGGCGAGGCCGTCCTCGGTGATGTAGCCCTCGTCCACCAACCACTTCGGGAAGGTGGTGATGGGGTCGCGCGCGGCGTCGGCGGCGCGCTCCTCGTCGGGGCGATACATCACCTCGTCGTCGGAGAGCGAGTGCGAGTAGGGGCGGATCACCTTGGCGTGCACCAGGGCCGGCCCCTTCCGCCTGCGGGCGTAGTCCACGGCCTTCTGCATCGCCTCATACGAGGCCAGCAGGTCGCAGCCGTCCACTTCCTGGATGAACAGGCCGGGGAAGGAGGACACGAGCCTGGAGATCGAGCCCCCGGCGGTGTTCACCTCGACAGGCACCGAGATGGCGTAGCCGTTGTCCTCGACGAGGTAGACCACCGGTGCCTTCAGGTTGGACGCGGAGTTCAGTGACTCCCAGAACTCGCCCTCGGACGTGGTGCCATCACCGGTGGAGACGAAGACCACCTCGTCGTCCCCGAAGCCATCGGTGATGCCGAGCGTCTTGGCGCGCAGGCTGGCCTCCGCCGAACCCACGGCCTGCAGGAACTGCGTGCCGGTGGGCGATGACGTGGAGACGATGTTGAGCTTCCTGTGCCCCCAGTGGGAGGGCATCTGGCGGCCGCCCGAGTTGGGGTCGATGGCGGCGCCGACGGCCGAATAGAGCATCTCGGCCGGCGTCATCCCGAGCTGGAGGCAGAGCGCGCGGTCCCGGTAGTACATGTAGAACCAGTCGTGGCCCGGCTTGAGCACCATCCCCGCGGCGGTGAGCACGGCCTCGTGGCCGGCGCCGGAGATCTGGAAGAAGATCTTGTTCTGCCGCTTGAGCTGGATCTCCTTGTCGTCGATGGCACGCGACAGGAGCATGGTGCGGTAGGCGGCGATGAGCTGGTCCTTCGTGAGGCCGTGGGTGCTGCGACGGGCCTTGGCGGAGGTGGCCATTTGGGGTCGGGGCTGACGGGAGCGGGGGCGGCGTGGGCCGCACGGGCTGAACGGGGGAAAGATAGCGTCGCGGAGTCTGGTGACGGGGGACGGAGGAGGGAGGAGGGCGGCCGCTTCGGGCGGTCCGGGTCAGGCCTTCGTCGGAAGATCGTGACCATTTCGGGTTCACCGCGCCAATCACAAATCTGCGACTTTCGCCGAGAGCCTTGCGCGGACTCACGTGACGGTGAACACTCCCGCGCGTCCACAGGACAACGGGGTCTGGCCTGCAGTCACGAACGACCCCGAACCGGGAGGCCTGTGATCGGTACGTTCGCACAGCCGTTCCATCCGCACTGGCTACGGTCGGAGTCCCCGACCGCCACTTGGAGTCTCCCGCTTACCGACCGCACCCCGCACGGGCAACCAAGCCTACTGCGGGGTGTTGTCATTTCCGGCGAGGTTCGATGTCACATCGGTGCGTCCACCACTTCGCGCTCGCCCGCGCCCCGCGCGGGGTATCCCGTAACGCTCGCCGTGTGCTGCACCAGCAGCACAAGCGTCAGGTCAAGCGAGCGACCTTTCGGGATTGTGGACGCCGGTGTGTCTACTGCGGAACCGGCCTGGGCCTGGAGAACGCTACCCTGGATCATGTAATCCCCCTCTCACGAGGCGGGTCACATCATCCGGGCAACCTCGTAGCGGCCTGCCTGGCCTGCAATCAACGGAAGGGCGCGATGCTCCCGACGGAGTTCTTCGCGCGCTATCCGGTCGCCGGCCAGAACTTCATGCGCTACGCGCGCGCGGTGCATCGGCAACTCAAGCGCGGTGCGCGGCGGGCAGTGAGTCTTCACTATGCGCAGGCCGCATAGACGTCGTCGCTAGCGCAGCACCTCGGCCGCGAGCATGACCTTCTTCCGCTCCACGCCCCAGGCATAGCCGCCCAGCTCGCCGCTGGCGCGGATCACGCGGTGGCAGGGAATCAGGTAGCTGACCGGGTTGCTGCCCACGGCGCTGCCCACGGCGCGTGAGGCCTTGGGATTGCCGAGTTTCGTGGCGATGGCGCCGTAGGTCGTCACGCGTCCCGCCGGAACCTCAAGCAGGGCGCGCCAGACCTTCAGCTGGAAGTTCGTGCCCTTCACGTGCAGGGCGAGCGACGGCGTGGAGGCGGCGCCCGGCGGCGGGAAGGCGTTCGCGGCCGTCTCGCGCGTGGCCGACTGGTCGGCCACCAAGCTGGCCAACGGCCAATCGTGTTCCAGGCGGTGCAGGGCCTCGCGGCGCGACACCGGATCGGTGAAGGCCAGGTGGCAGATGCCGCGCGGCGTGACCGCGATCAGGCACTCGCCGAACGGCGTGGGATGAAAGCCGTAGCGCAGCGTCACACCACAGCCGCCCTTCTGATATTCGCCCGGGGTCACCGCCTCGGCGTTCACCAGGAGGTCGTGCAGCCGTCCGGGCCCCGAAAGCCCTGCGGCGTAGCTGGTCTCCAGCACCGGCCGCCGCTCGCGCAGCATCCGCTTCACGGTCTCGGCGGTGCGGTGCTGCACGAAGCGCTTGGGGCTGATGCCTGCCCAACGCGTGAACATGCGCTGGAAGTGCGACTCGCTGAGGCCCACGTGCCGCGCGACCTCGGCCAGCGAGGGCTGCGCGACAGGGTCGCGGTCAAGAAAGCGGATGGCGCGCTCAATGCGCGCGTAGTCGGTGCTGAGGGTGGCGACGTCCACGGGAGTGCTCCTGCGAGATGTGGACCGCATGCTAGGCCCTCCCGGTCGCCGGTGCGACCCGATTCCTGCTCAGTAGTCCACGGGACGCAGGTACGACTCCCCGATGGCCGCGGCGCTGACCATCGCCACCGTCGGGAGCCTGCGCTTCCAGTGGGTGGAGTCGAGGCGCTTGGTCACCAGACCCAGGGCGTCGGCGTCCATGCCGCGCGCGACGAGTTCCTCACGGGTCCAGCCGTGCAGCAGCCAGTTCAGGATGTCGTCGGCCTCGGCGTAGGACACACCGAAGTCGCCTTCGTCGGTCTGGCCGGCAATGAGATCGGCGCTGGCCGGCTTAAGCACGATCTCCTCCGGAACGCCCAGGTAGGCCGCGAGCTGCCAGACCTGCGTCTTGAACAGGTCGCCAATGGGGTTCACCGGCGGCGAGTCGTCGGCGTGCCAGGTGAAGTAGCCGAGCAGCCGCTCGCTCTTGTTGCCGGTGCCGAGCGGGAGCGCGCCGTACTTCGCGGAGAGGTCGAACAGCGTGATCATGCGCGTGCGTGCCATCACGTTGCCGCGGCGGGCAGCGTCGGCATCGGGCTCGTGCGCCAGGTAGCCATCCACGGCGCCGGTGATCTCCAGCGTGCGCTGCTGGATGCCGATGCCGTCCATCAGCAGCTGCGCGTGGGCGAGCGAATCGGGGCTGGAACTCCGGTAGGGCATCCGCACGCCGATGACGTTCTCGGGACCGAGGGCACGCGCGGCGAGCGTGGCGACCACGGCCGAGTCCACGCCGCCGGAGACGCCGACAATCGCCTTGGTAAAGCGCCGCCGCTGGAACTCATCGCGCAGGAAGGCCACGAGCCACTGCTCGACAAGCCGCGCGTCGATGTCGAGGCCCGGCGGGGTGCCGTGGGCGCCGGCGCTGCCGCGCACCACGGGCAACGTGCCCACGCTGGCGAGCGGCGCGGTCGGGGCCTGCGCCCCCACCGGAGGCACCGGGTGCGTGGCGACGCCAGTCGGCCGCGGCTCGGTGGCCGAGGCTGGCAGCAGCCC
>JAYQOZ010000222.1:0-989 GCA_038145035.1 Gemmatimonadaceae bacterium
TGACGTCGCCGTACACGGTCGCGTCGCGCTTCACGCCCGCGGGATTCACCATAAACTGCAGCGCGCTGCGCCGATCCCGGAAGCCGTCCACGACGACCTTGATCCACTCCGACTCCGTGCGCACGTCACGCCGGCTGAGCAGGGCCATGATCGAATCGGGATGCGGATCGTAGGCGCGCATGAACACGTACAGCGTGCGGTCGTCGTAGGCGACGCGGAACGCCGTGCGGTAGCGGGCGGGTCCCGCCTCGGCCGGCACGAACTGGTAGAACTCGTCGGTGACCGGCGCCACCCGCCACACGGGCTCGTCGTCCCGGCCATCGATGGTGAGCAAGCCATCGCTGCGGACGGCGTGGGCGGTGGCTACGGCACCGCCGGCGGCGGGGGCACGGTCGGCGGCGGCGGTCGAAGCGGCGGTCGACTGGGCCGGTAGGCGCGGCGCGAGCAGCAGGGCCGCAAGGGCCGATAGGGCCGCGACCGTCGGCACGGAATTGGGGAGAGCCACGCCGCAATTACGCGGCGGGGACCGGTTGCGTTATGTCCCCGCCGCGCGGGCGCGCGAAGTGGTCCTACCGCTTGCCGGAGAACCAGAAGCGCTGCAGGGCTTCCAGCTGCCGTGAATCGAGCATGATCGGAGCCGCCGAGGGCAGCACGGCCTGATCACCGCAGCGGGGACACTGGGCCGTGTCGCGAGCGTCCTGGGCATCCACGGCCGCCCAGTCGCCGATCTCGGCCGGGGCGAAGGACGCCCCGCAATGCACACAGCGCGCCGTCGACGATTGGTCGAGCAGCGCGCGGTTATGGATACAGTACCGTTGAATGGACTCGAGAGAGGCCTGGGTCAGCAGCATGCGCTTCCTCCTGTCGTGGCTCGAGGGGCCGGGCTGCGCCGGGCGCAGCGGGGCGACAAACGGAAAGCGCGGCGGGGCCGGCGGCCGCCGCGGCCGGCCCCGGGGGGCGCAGCCCACCCCGCGGGGGCGCGGCCCCCC
>JAYQOZ010000222.1:999-4477 GCA_038145035.1 Gemmatimonadaceae bacterium
ATCCCGGGCGACCTGCCCCATCCCCCCCCCTAAAAAATGCTTGTTGCCGTGACAGTCCCTCTGCTGTTAGAGTAATGCGTTACATACCGAAGCAGGGGGCCACCTCGGCCCACCCCACCATCTGCGGAGGAAGTGCAATGCCCGGTAGTCTCTCCCGGGTCCTGAAGGTCGCGGCGCTCGCGCTCGCGGCCCTTGCCGGACCCACGCTCGGCGCCCAACAGGCGACTGGCGGCATCACAGGAAAGGTCACGGTCCGCGGGACCGGCCAGCCGGTCGGCGAAGCCCGCGTCATCGTGGTCGGAACCGCGATCGCCGTCTTCACCAACGCACAGGGCGAATACCGTATCCTGCAGGCGCCCGTGGGCGTGAACCAGGTGACGGTCTACAAGATCGGCTACCAGGCCGTGTCGGACACCGTGCGGGTCGCGGTGGGCCAGCAGGCCTCGCTCGACCTCTCGATGAACGTGAGCCGCGTGCAGCTCTCGGACGTCGTCGTGACGGGCGCCGTCGGCAACACCGAGCGTCGGGCGCAGGGCGCGGTGATCGAGTCGGTGAACCTGTCCGAGATCGCGGACCGCTCGCCGGCGCAGTCGTTCAGCCAGCTGCTGCAGTCGCGCGTGCCCTCGGTGTCGGTGAACTCGGCCTCGGGCACGGCGGGCACCTCGCGCCGCATCAACATCCGCGGCGCGGCGTCGATCAACCTGTCCAACCAGCCGCTGATCTTCATTGACGGCGTGCGCATTGTCGAGGGCCAGCCCGGCCTCGGCGTCGGTGGGCAGGACGCAGACCGCCTCAACAACATCAACCCCGACGACATCGAGTCCATCGAGGTCGTGAAGGGTCCGGCCGCCGCAACGCTCTACGGCGCTGACGCCTCCGCGGGCGTGATCCAGATCATCACCAAGAAGGGCCGTGCGGGTGCCCCGCGCTTCCAGCAGCGGCTGTCCATCGAACTCGGCTCGGTCGAGCAGAACTGGACGCCGCCCTCGAACTATGCCTTCTGCACCACCAGCTCCATCGCGCAGCAGAGCGATCCGGGCCGTAACAACCCGCTCTGCCTCGGTCGGACGACCACCACGCTGGTTTCGGACAACCCGCTGATGCGTGAGGGCGCGTTCCGCACCGGCCAGATCGGCAACTATTCGTACTCGGCGTCGGGCGGCGGCAACGGCTACGGCTACTACTTCGCCGCCAACAAGGACCTGCAGACCGGCACCCTGCCGAACAACGAGTTCGGCCGTCAGGGCATTCGCACGAACTTCAACTTCATCCCGAACGAGAAGGTCACGGTCAACGCCAACGTTGGCATCCAGCAGTCGCGCGTCGTCGCGCCGGACAACGACAACAACATCTACGGCTTCCTGGGCGGCGGCCTGCTCGGCACGCCGACTTCACGCCGGGCCGACGGCTCCGGCAACGACGGCTGGTTCGGCTTTGAGCGCGATCTGGCGGCCATCACGGACCTCCAGAGCATCCTGGATACCCGAGGGACGACGGCTGGCCTCACCATTTCGTACCTCCCCCTGCCCTGGCTCTCGCACAAGCTGACCGTCGGTGGCGACATCAGCTCCGACGAAGCGACGCGGTACTTCCCGCGCAACAGCCGTGGCTCCTACGCCGGCCTGAACAACACCGGCTCGAACACCCAGACGCGCCGCGGCAACCAGCGCTACACCTTCGACTACCTGGCCAACGCCCGCAACACCTTCGGCGCGGACAAGGAGTTTGAGCTCAACACGTCGGCCGGCCTGCAGATGATTGCCACCCGCAGCGAGTTCCTCAGCGCGACGGGCATCGGGTTCGTGACGAACTCGAACAACGTCATCTCATCGGCCTCGCAGACGTCGGCGACCTGTGCGATCACGGACGTGCGTCAGCGCGGCTGGATCGGCCAGCTGCAGCTGGGCCACCGGAACCGGCGCTTCGTGACGCTGGCCACCCGCGTGGACGAGTTCTCGGTGTTCGGGTCCGAGGTCGCGCCGGCAGTGCTGCCGACGATCCGCGGCTCCTGGGTGCTCTCGGAAGAGGACTTCTTCCAGGGCTTCAGCAACATCTTCAGCGAGTTCCGCGTCCGTGCGGCTTTCGGCACCACCGGCCGCGCGCCGGGCGCCGGCGCCGCGCTGACGACCCTCGCCGCCGCGCCGAGCATCGTCAACGGCACCAGCGACGCGGGTGCCGTGCCGGCCAACCCCGGCAACCCGGACCTCAAGCCGGAGCGCGGACAGGAGCTCGAGTTCGGAGCCGACCTCAGCTTCCTCAACGACCGCGTCGGCGTGAACGTCACGTACTTCGTGAAGACCACGAACGACCTGATCCTCGGCCAGCAGCTGCCGCCGTCGCTCGGCTTCACCCAGAACCCGCTGGTCAACATCGGCCAGGTGCGGAACAAGGGCCTCGAGGTCAGCTTCAACGCCAACCTCGTCGAAACCGACAACTTCGGCTGGGACATCGTCGGCGGATTCAACACCCTCGACAACGAGCTGGTGGACCTGGGCAACATCAACGCCTTCGGCACCCTCAATCGCTACACCGAGGGGTATCCGCTGGGCGCCTTCGTCTCCAAGCGCATCCGCGGCATCAACGAGACGACCGGCGTCGTGACCGTCGCCGACACCTTCGAGGTCGTGGGATCGCAGTTCCCGGGCTTTGAGGGCACCCTGACCAGCACCTTCACGCTCTTCCGCCAGCTGCGCATCAGCGCGCAGTTCGACACCAAGCGGGACTTCCTGCTCTACAACCTGACGGACTACTTCCGCGAGACCCAGCTCGTGCGCTCCAACGCCCGTCTCGACACGACGGTGCTGCCGCGCATCGAGCGCCTGCGCCGCTTCGGCAATCCGACGCCTGGCCAGCCGGCCTTCGTGCAGGAGAACGGTAGCGGAACGACGGTCGCCGAGTCCCGTGATCACTACCTGCAGCCGGGTGATTTCATCCGCTTTCGCGAACTGGGCGTGACCTGGGACGTGCCACCGCGCCTGGCGGCGGTGCTGCCGGGCGTCCAGACGGCCAGCATCGGCCTCGCCGTACAGAACGTGGCCCTCTGGAAGCACAAGGACTTCACCGGTGCGGACCCCGAGGTGATTTCGGCCGCCGGTGAGTTCGGCCGCAACGACTTCCTAACCCTGCCGAACCCGCGCACGACCGTGGTTCGCTTCAACCTGACCTTCTGAGGCACCGATGCGACTGATTGATAAGATGTCTCGCTCGGCGGTTCGCCTCGGCGTTGGAGCCCTGCTGGTCGCGACTGCGGCCTGCTCGGACTTCCTCGAGGTAAAGAACCCCAACGTCATCAACGCGGAAGAGATCGACCCTGTTGCTGACGCCACGACGCTGGCCAATTCGGCCCAGCAGTCCTTCCAGTCGGCCCTCGGCTGGCTGATCATGTACGGTGGCTGGTTCCAGGGCGAGATCATCGTCTCGGAGACCTTCCCGACCGGGATCGAGTACGGGCGCCGCGACGTGGTCAACTCCAACTGGT
>JAYQOZ010000223.1:0-4469 GCA_038145035.1 Gemmatimonadaceae bacterium
CGACCGGCCGCAGCATCGCCACCGCCGGACTGAACAAGATCCCCAGGAAGCTCCAGGCGTCCCGGCCGTTCTTCGCGAGCACCTCGAGGACGAGCGCCGCCCCGCCGTCGCGGTAGCCGCCCACCACCCACTCGAGGTACGGGCCGTAGGACCCGCGCAGCAGGTCGGGAAAGCCTGTCGCCTGCTCCCACACAAAGAGCTGCCAGGGCAGCACCGTGACGACAGCTGCCGCGGCGTACAGGGCCGCGTGACGCCAGCGGTGTTCCATCGCCAACGCCAGCAGCGCCGCGGGCAGCAGCACGCCACCGACGGTGCGCACGAGGATCAGCAGCCCGCAGGTGAAGCCGGCCAGCAACGCCGCCTCCGTGGTGTCGCGTCCATCGACCAATCGCAGCGCGGCCAGCAGTGCCACGAACGACATCAGCACGAACAACGGCTCCGACAGCAGCACACTGGTCAGCACCAGCATCGGCACGCTCACGAATCCCAGCGTCACCAGTGCCGCGATGGCCAGCGGGGGCCAGGGCAGCAGTCGCGGCGTCACCCGCATCGCGGCCGCAGCGCCAAGGCCGAGCAGCACGGGATTCACCAGCTTGAACCACATCGTGCTCTCGGGAAACGGCGGCGCCAGCTTCCACACGGCCGCCAGCAGCAAGGGGAACGCCGGCGGGTAGTGAATGGCGGGTGGCGTCCCCGGGAGCTGCGGATACACGAAGCCCTGCCCCGTCGCGATGGCCTTGGCGACCAGCAGATAGATGCCGTCGTCGAAGAACACGCCGACGGGATCCGGCGTGACGTTCAGCAGGGCGACCAGGAACACGACGCCAGCGACCCCCGCGACCAGGCGCGTCGGCGTCGCGACCGCGCCGTCCCTCACGAGTCGACCCCGTACCGAGCCAGCTTGCGGTGCAGCGTGGAGGGGTCGATGCCCAGCACCTCGGCGGCCCGCGTCTTGTTGCCCTGTTCCGACTGCAGCACCCACAGGATGTAGGCCTTCTCGATCACATCGAGCGTGGGGTTCACCGCACTGCGGTCGCTGACCAGTGCCTCGACCCGCTTCTCGGTGATGCGCGACGGCAGGGCGGCTACGCCGATGGTCGCACCCGTGGTGAGGATCACGGCGCGCTCGAGGGCATTCTCGAGCTCACGCACGTTGCCGGGCCAGGCGTAGGCGAGCAGCGCCTCCACGGCGTCGTCGCCGAGACGCTTGGGCGCGTCGCCGCGCTGCTGGGCGCTGCGGGCCAGGAAGGACTCCGCCAGCAGCGGGATATCCTCGGCGCGCTCGCGCAGCGGCGGCAGATGCAGGGCGATGACGTTGAGGCGGTAGAAGAGGTCGCGGCGGAAGCTCCCGCGGCGGATTTCCTCCTCGAGGTCGCGGTTGGTGGCGGCGAGGATGCGCGTGTCGATGGGCTGCGCCTCCGTGGCGCCGACGGGAATCACCTCGCGGTGCTGCAGCACGCGCAGCAGCTTCACCTGCGTGGCGGGTGTCGTCTCGCCGATCTCGTCGAGGAAGAACGTCCCGCCCGCGGCCGCCGTGAAGAGGCCGTCCTTGTCCCGCACCGCGCCGGTGAAGGAGCCCTTCACGTGACCGAAGAGCTCGCTCTCGAGCAGGCCCTCCGGCAAGGCGCCGCAGTTGATGGATTGGAAGGCCGCCTCGGAGCGCGACGACAGTTCGTGGATGTAGCGCGCCACCACTTCCTTGCCGGTCCCGGATTCCCCGGTGAGCAGCACCGTGGATTCCGTGTGGGCCACCGCCTCGGCGAGGCTCAGCACGTCCAACCAGGCGCGATGGTTGCCCACCGGCGCCCCCGCCCCGCGCCGCTCCCGGCGCCGGATCTCGCGCTTGAGCGTGCGGTTCTCCACCCGCAGCTCGCGGTGCTCGGCGGCGCGCCTGAGGATTGCCAGCAGCTCGTCGTTCCGGAACGGCTTCTGGATGTAGTAGAACGCGCCGGCGTTCACCGCCTGCATCGCGGTCTGCAGCGTTGCCTGTGCCGTCATGAGGATGACCGGCACCTCGGGATCGTGTTCGCGCGCCGCATTCAGGACCTCCACGCCACCCACCTGCGGCATGCGGACATCGGTGATGACGATGTCGGGCTTCAGCGCCGGGATCCTCTCCAGTGCCTGATTGCCCCCCAGCGCCACCTGCACGTCGAAGCCCTCGGCGCGCAGGAGGATCTCCAGGGTCTGCAGGATGCCCGCCTCGTCGTCGACGACGAGGATGCTGGGGCGGCGGTGGGCGGTGGTCACGGATGGCTCCTACTCGGCAACGGGAAGCAGGACGGCGAAGCGGGTCCCACCGACGTCGCTGTCCACGAGGATGACGCCCTGATGTGCCTCGATGGCGCGGTGCACGACGGCGAGGCCGAGACCGCTGCCGCCGGGCTTGGTGGTCGCAAAGGGCTCGAAGAGGCGGTCGAGGATCTCGGCCGGGATGCCGCCGCCGCGGTCCGCCACCTCGATGGCGGCGGCGTCGGCGGTGAACGGCAGTCCGGACGGCTGCTCCTGGCGCGACATCCGCCGCAGGACCACCGTCACGGTCCCGGCGTCGGGCGAGGCCTGCAGGGCATTGAGGACGAGATTGAACAGCGCGCGATGCAGCAGGTCGGCGTCGCCCTCGACGATCACTGGGTCGTCACCGACCGTGGTCTGCAACGTCACGGCCTCCCCGCGATCGGGATGCGTGGCCGCCAGGGCGGCTGCGTCGCGGACCAGGTCTCGCACGTCGAGCCGATCCCGGCGCGCCGCCTGCACGCGCGCGAAGTCGAGGAACTCCGAGAGCAGGCGGGACAGGCGGTCCGACTCCCGCACGATCAACGCCCCGAGTGTGCGTTCGTCGTCGGTGGCGGGTTCCCGATCGGAAATCTGCTCGACCGCGCTGCGGATGCTCGCCAACGGGTTCTTGATCTCGTGCGCCAGCGACGCGCTGAGCTCGGCCACCGCCTCGAGACGCTGGGCGCGGAGTCGCAGGGCCTCGAGGCGCTTCTCGTCCGAGATGTCCTGCAGAATGACCGTCGTGGCGCCGCCGACCTGCCGCAGGTCGCCGCTGACGGCGGTGGTGGTGATCCCCAGCGGCACCGTGCGGCCGTCGCGGACCAGGGAGCCTTCGCTGCGGGTGCTCGGCCGTCGGTTCGCGATGTGCGCGGCGACTGCGTCGGCCACCGTTGGTGCGGCCTCCCGCACGCGGTCGAGGATCGGCGTGCCCACAAGCCTCGGGAGCGGCAGGCCCAGCAGCTCGGTCGCCGTGGGATTGGCGTACAGCAGCCGGCCGACATCGTCGACGGTCAGGATGCCCGAGCGGATGTTTGCGAGGATGTCCGCCGCGCGCAGCTGCACGCTGGCCAGCTCGGCCTGCAGCTGCTCACGGCCGGCCCCGGCCTCCTGCAGCCGCGCCGCGATGTAGCCGGTCCCGATGGCCACGAGCACGAACACGATCAGCTGGAGGAGGAGGGGGACGGTCAGCGCGCCGCCGGACACCAGGAATGCGTCACCGACGTAGAGCGCGGATCCGAAGATGGCCAGCAGCAGGGAGCTGCCGATGGGCAGCAGCAGCGCGGCGGCGGCGTTGACGAGGATGTACATCGCCGCGAACTGCGAGTCGGCGCCGCCCGTCAGGTGCACGATAGCCGTGATCAAGAGCAGGTCGTGGATGAACTGCAGGTACAGGAAGCCGGGCCCCGGTGCCCGTCGGTTCACCTCGGTGCGCACGTAGGACAGTGCCGTCAGCGCCATCGCGCTCACGAAGGCAGCGGCGGCGATCACCGGCTTCACGGGGTCGGCGAACAACGCAATGAGGAGTGCCCACGCAAAGTTGGCACTCGCCACGGCCAGTCGGCCGACGTATATCCAGACGAGCAACCGCCGCGGTGCGAGCACCGCACGCGACTGCTTCATTGAACCCTGCACGTCCTCAAACACGCGTCGCTCCGTGTCTTGCAATTCGCAACACCAGCAAGCTGGCGAGCGGTCTTGCGTTCTGCAACAACCATATGCCGCCAGCTGACATCTGGGATGACGAAGGCCGGTTGCGCGTGAATGCCGCCGTGCGCATTCCCGCGTCGGAACTCACCGTGCGCGCGACGCGGGCCGGTGGCCCCGGCGGCCAGCACGTGAACACGTCGTCGACGCGCGTCGAGGTGGTCTGGAACGCCCGCCAGTCGGTGGCGCTGACCGAGGCACAGCGCGCGCGGCTGGAGCTGCGCCTGGCCTCCAAGCTCGATGCCTCCGGCGCGCTTCGCGTGGTCGCCGCCGACACGCGGAGCCAATCGCAAAACCGCGGGCTCGCGCTTGCCCGGCTCGCCGCGCTGCTGCGGGAGGGCCTCGCGGTGCCCAAGGTACGCCGTTGGACCAAGCCGACGCGTTCGTCCCAGGAGGCACGACTGGGGGAAAAGAAGCGGCGGTCGCACGTGAAGCGCGACCGCCGCTGGCGGGGCGAGGACTGAGGACCTCGACCGACGGACCGGGCTCAG
>JAYQOZ010000224.1:0-4417 GCA_038145035.1 Gemmatimonadaceae bacterium
GGGCGTCACCGGCGAGTGCCCGCTGCCCCTCGCCTTCGACAATCGCGAGGCGCTCGATGACGCCGGTGATTCCCTGTGTCGTAAAGATGGCCGACGGCACTCCGGCCACCGACACGGTCACCGTATTCGTGCCCACCAGCGTGTCCAACGTCCACGCGCCGATTGGCGTCGGCCCGGGCAGGGTCACCGCCGGAGCGTCGGCGAGTACACCGTCGCCCGCCGTCACCGAGATGGTCACCGGGATGCCATTCAGGATGTTGCCTTCCGCATCCCGTACCGCAAAGGTCGGGGCGGTCACCAGGGCCGTGCCCACCGGCTGGGACGCCGGCGCGGCCTGCTCCACGGTGATGCTCGCCGCCGCCGCCTGAATCACCGCCGAGAACTGCTGGGAGAAGGCCCCGAATGACGCAACCAGCTGCTGCGCGCCGGATCCGACGGCACCCAGCGTCCAGTCGGGCGCCGCCGCAATGCCGTCGCTGTTCGTGGTCGAGGTCGTCGCCGCCACGGAGCCGCCGCCGGCCGTCACCGCCCAGTTGATCGTTGCCGAGGGAACGCCGTTGCCGAAGGCGTCCAGCAGACGAACCTCGATGTCCGTGGGCACCACCGAGTTGTCCGGCGCGCGCAGGTCGGGGTTGGCGACCTTGGTCAGCGACGCGGCCGCGGCTGGCTGCGCCACCACCGAAAACACCAGCGGCGGCAGGCTATCCACCGTCACCGTCAGTGTCTGCACGCCGGCCGTCGTGCCCAGCGTCCACTGGCCGATCTCCGTCGGGCCCCGCAACGAGCGCGTCGGGGCATTCGCCAGCGTCCCGCCGCCGCTGGTCACGGCCACCGCGACCGGCGCGCGCAGCGCGCGCCCGTTCTCCGAACGCACCTCGAAGCTCGGCGCCGGCGTCACCACACCGCCGACGACCGACGGCGGCAACGTGAGGGCGGCCAAGGCATCGACACTCGCGGGCGGCGGCGGCGGGGCGGCGTCACTGCAGGCCAAGACCGACACCAGCACGACCTGCGACCACAGCACACGGGACTTCAACACAGGGAGCTCCTGCTCTTCAGTAGGGCGCTCGCGGCGCTACGGCCGTCGAACGGGGAGTTCCACCATCTTGCCGGTGGAGTCAACGGCAAACAACGGCCCGAAGGCCGAGTCACGACCGATGTACGTCGGCGCTGCTGCGGACGTGGAATCCTTCAGCGAGTCCGTCGGCAGCAAGTCGCCGCTCGCAGGCATAGCGGAATCCTCCGGCGCGGCGGCCTGCGACGACTCCGGCGTGACCTCTCGCTTCTCGCAGGCTGCCAGCCCGAAGGCCAGCAGCAGGACCGGCAGCCGGTGACGGCGCACGCCGACGCTCATCGGTCCGGCAGGGGCACGAGGTCGCCCCTGACGTCGAGGGCGAAGCGCGGCCGCATCGGCTCCGGCATCGCGATCGGCGCTGCATCGGCAGTCGGCATCGCCCGCAGGAGGGTGCCACTCACCGTGTACGATTGTGCCGCCGACGTGGACACCACATACCCGAGGTCCTGCAGCGACCGGATACTCATCGCCGACAGGGGGTTTATGGCGACCGCGTCCAGGAACGGCGTCATCAGCTCCGTAGTGAACAGCGACTCGCGCCAATGCGAATGCCGGGAACCCGCGCCGTCCGCGCTGTGCACCGGCACCGACGTCGAACAGTTCGTACCGCCGCCATGCAGGTCGGCGCAGGCGGCGCGGGCCGCTGGACCGAGGAATCGGGCGTTCGTCGTGAGCGTCGTGTCGAGCAGGTTGTTGTCGAACCAGAGGGTCCCCAGCCCCACCACGTGCAGCATCTCGTGCGTCACCACCGTCTGCAGTCGAGCGCTGGCGAGCAGGCTGGCGACATCTGCCGAATCGAGACGCATGACGCCGAGCGCCGGCAGGTTGTTCTGGCCGGGACTGCGGATGATGCAGGGACCGGCGGAACCCAGCGTGCCATTCACGCCGTCGATTGGCACGATCCGGAGATAGATGACCAGGCCCGGGATCGGGTCGCGTGGCACGTCCGGAAAACCCGTCAGTGACGGCTCGCACTGGCTCACATTGGTGAAGCCTCCTGGAAGACTCACGGAGGACAATCCGCCGGTGATCACCGCGCGAACCGTCGTCGCGGCATTCTCGAAGGCCTGGAGCGTGCCGCCGGTTGGGGCCGTCCCAAGCCAGCGCAGCTCCAGTTCGTAATTGCCATTGACCGTCCCGCCGGACGGTCCGGAAGACGGGGTACAGGCCGCGGCCAGGAGGACGAGCGGCAGGAAGCGAAGCAGTCGGGGCACGGATGGAAATCTGGCGAAGTTTACGGCGAACGTCACGGGACCTACATCACGGACGCTGGGGGCGCGTCAGAACACCGGAAGGGGTCCGAAACCCAGGAACAGGCGGCGGGCGTCTACCCGGAGGGCGGCAGGCTCCGTCCCCGCCACGAAATACTCCAGCGCACGTCGCTCCGGCGCTGTCCCAGGTTCGGACAGCAACCCGGTCTCACGGTCGAGCTCGGCCACCACCACCGACGACGGCATCTGCCATTCGCTGCTGCTGGCCCGCCCCCACTCCGCCACCATCTGGCCCCAGATCGGGGCCGCGAGCCCGCCGCCGGCCGCCCCCGGCGTGATCGTCTTCGGCCGGTCGAACCCAAGCCATACCCCCGCCACCAGGTTTCGCGTCATCCCGATGAACCACACGTCGGTGTTGTCGTCGGTCGTGCCGGTCTTGCCGGCCACCGGGACGGCCGGGCCGACGTAGCGCCGCACCGCGGCGCCCGTCCCGTTGTCCACGGCACCCCGCATCAGCTGCAGCGTCACGTAGGCCACGGCGGAATCCATGGCCGGGGCGAGCCAGCGCGTGTTCTGGCCGTAGAGGGAACGCCCCGCGGCATCGCTCACCCGGATCACGAAGCGCGGCTCCACGGCCTGACCGAGGTTCGCGAAGGCCGTAAACGCCGCCACCATCTCGATGGGGCGCACCGCCGACGCGCCGATGGCGCTCGCCGGATACGGCGCAATCGGCGCACTGATGCCCATGCGCCTTGCCAGGGCGATCACCGAATCCGCACCGGCCCGCTGCCACAGCGACACCGCCACGGGATTGCGCGAGCGGACCAGGGCCGTGCGCATCGTGATCTCGCCGAGGAAGTCGCCATCGGCGTTCCTGGGGGAATAGACCTGTCGGTCGTAGGCAATGGCGAGGGCCGTGTCGCCAAGCAGCGCGTTGGGCGGCACGGAATCCATCAGCGCCCGCGCATATACAATCGGCTTGAAGGTCGAGCCCGGCTGCCGCAGGCCATTCACGGCCCGGTTGAACGGTGCGAACGCGTAGTCCCGGCCGCCGACCAGCGCGAGCACGTCACCGGAGCGCGGATCCAGCGCGACGATCGCGCCCTGCAGCACGTCCGTGGAGTTGCCGCGCGTCGCGAGCGTGCGATGCCGGTAGCCGCGCGACTCTTCAATGGACAGCGTTCCATCGGTGAGCGCCGCGACCGCCGCGCGCTGCAGCGCCGGCTCCAGCGTGGTCTGGATCCGCAGTCCGCCCTGCTCCAGCGAGATGCCGGCGCCATCCAGATGCTGCCGCACGGCATCCACGAAGTACGCCGAAGGTGCGGACATCCCGGCGCGTGGCGCCACCACGACCGGCTCGGCCCGCGCGAGGCGCAGCTGTGCCTCGCTGATGTATCCCTGCTCCTGCATCAGCCCGAGGATCGCATCGCGCCGGTTCCTGTTGCGGGCGGGATATCGGATGGGGTCGTAGGTCGCCGGTCCCTTCGGTAGAGCCGCCAGCGACGCCGCCTCGGCCACGGTCAGCTCCTGGGCCGACTTCCCGAAGTAGTGACGCGCCGCCGACTCGATGCCGTACCACGTGCGGCCGAAGTGGATCTGATTGAGGTAGGCCTCGAGGATCTGCGCCTTGGTGTAGCGCTTCTCCATCTCCCGCGCCGCGATCTGCTCGCGGACCTTCCGGCTCAGCGAGCGATCGCTGCGATCGATCAGCTCGGGGTGCATGTTGCCGACCAGCTGCTGCGTGATGGTGCTGGCGCCGCGGCTCGCCCCCAACAGGTTGTCCTTGATGGCGGCGGCAATGCCGACCACGTCCACGCCGTCGTGCTGGTAGAAGCGCCGGTCCTCCACGGACACGAAGGCGCCGGGCACGTAGGGCGGCAGCGTGCCAATCGAGACGTTGGTGCGCCATTCGCGGCCGATTTCGCCGATCAGCGAGCCGTCGCGGGCGTACACGAGCGACGACTGCGACGGCGGGATGATGCGCCAGGCCTCCGGGGGCGTGCCCTGGGCCTGGGCCACCCCCGGGCGCGGGGGGGGGGCGGGGGCCGCGGCCGCCGGCCCCGGCGGGGGGCGGGGGGCGGGCGCGGGGCGGCAGGGCCACGGGCCGGGGGGCGCGGGCGGCGGCCCCCCG
>JAYQOZ010000225.1:0-4414 GCA_038145035.1 Gemmatimonadaceae bacterium
GGGGCGTTAGGCCCGCAGCGGCACCCTCCGCACCGTCCGACGCCTCCGCTGAGCTCAGCTCACCGGAGGCGTTTTTCTATCGTCTAGCGGCGCGAAGTTCGACAGGAAGCGGAGCTCCTCGGGCGTGAGGCTCTGCATGCCCTGGGCGTTGATCTTGTCGAGGATCCGGTCCACCTCCTCGCGCGTGAGCTCGTGGACGCCCTCCAGGTTGAGCTGCTCGCGCCGCAGCGACGGCGCGCGGCGCAGCACCCGCGGCTCCACGGCGTCGATGCGCGCCCGAAAGCGCCGTTGGGCAGTGTTCCGCTGGATGTACCAGAGATAGGCCCAGGCCCCGACGTAGCCACCAAGGTGGGCGAAGTGCGCCGTGTTGCCACGGGCACCACCGAACCCGGCGTACAGCGTCATGACGGTGGTGATGATCACGAGGACTCGCGCCTCGACCGGCAGGACGCCCCAGATGTAGATGCGCTCCCGCGGCCAGAAGGTGGCGAAGGCCATCATGATCCCGAACACCCCGGCCGAGGCGCCGATCACGCCCGCCGTCGGCGAGAAGATCAGCGAGGCCACGGCGCCGGAGACGCCGCTGAGGAAATACAGCGTGAGGAAACGCCGCGCCCCGAGGCGCGCCTCGACACGCGAACCGAAGAAGAACACGCCCAGCATGTTGAACAGCAGGTGCGTGAGCGACCCGTGCAGGAACATGTAAGTGACCAGCGCCCAGGGCCGCAGCAGCACCAGCCGCGGCACGAAGACCATCTGATTCACGATCGCGTCCGGCAGGAATCCCTGCAGGGCGAACATCGCCACGTTCGCGATGAGCAGTCGGGTGACCCACGGGGTCATCGGCACCTCTCCATCATCGCTCGTCGTCCATCAGCCGGCGACTCAGGTAGACGACCTCAAGCGCGGATCGCCGGGCCGACTCGATGAGGTTCGCCGCCGCCGAGTGACCGCCGTCGGTGTTCTCGTAGTAATAGTACGGATACCCCAGCGCCTCGAGCCGTGCAGCCGCCTTGCGGGCGTGGCCCGGATGCACGCGATCGTCCTTGGTCGACGTGAGGATGAAGGGCAGCGGGTAGTCGCGGCCGGCGGCCAGGGCCTGGTACGGCGAGTAGCGCAGGATCCACTCCCGCTGCTCGGGGATGTCCGGATTCCCGTACTCGCCGATCCAGCTCGCGCCGGCCAGCAGCTTGTGGTAGCGCAGCATGTCGAACAGCGGGACCCCGATGACCGCGGCGTGGAACAGCTCCGGCCGCCGCGTCATCGCGACGCCCATGAACAACCCGCCCTGGCTCCCGCCCTGGATTCCCAGGCGCCGCGGGGACGTGTAGCCGCCGGCAATCAGGTCCTCGGCCACCGCAATGAAATCCTCGTGCGCCCGGTCGCGATTCGGCCCCTGCGCCGCCTGGTGCCAGGCCGGTCCGAACTCGCCGCCGCCACGCGTGTTGGCCACGGCGTACGCCCCGCCCCGCTCCAGCCAGAGCTTGCCACGCACGGGATTGTAGCCGGGCAGCTGCGAGATCTGGAAGCCGCCGTAGCCATAGAGCAGCGTTGGCGTACTGCCGTCGCGCGGCGCGTCGGCGCGGCGCCCGAGGAAGTACGGCACCGTGGTGCCGTCGGCGCTGGTGGCCTCGTGCTGCTCCACCACCAGTCCGGTGGCGTCGAACTTCGGCGTCACCGCCTTCACCGTCTCCGCCCCGCCCTCCGCCCCGTCCACGAGGAGCAGCGTCTGCGGCGTCAGGAAGCCGGAGACCGTGACGAAGAGCCGATCGTCGAGGCGCGAGGCCGCACCAAGCCCGACCGTGACGTTCTCGGGGATCGGGAGCCGTCGGCGCGTCCAGCCCTCGCCCTCGGGGCGATAGGCGTAGGCCGCGCCGCGTACGTTCTCGTACAGGGCAATGACAGCCTGCGTTCGCGTGAGGCGAATGGACTCGATCGACTCCCGCGCCCCCGGATGCAGCACGAGCGTGGGGCGTGCCTCGGTCGGGCGGCTCAGCAGCGTGGCGAGGTCGAAGCTGAGCACGTCGCCGGCCGCGAAGCCGTTCCAGTCCTCGTTCGTCGTAAGGAGCAGGCGGTCCGCCAGGACGCCGTGCAGGCTGCTGCGTGATGGCAGCGGCAGGCGCACCGTGCCGGCGCGGGTCAGCATCCACATCTCGCGCTCGTAGAAGCTGCGGCCGCGGACGACGATCGTGGCGCGCAGGGCGCCGTCCGCATCACGCAGGACGAGCGGAGATGCCGAGACGTCGGTCGGGGCGCCACGGAAGACCTCGGTGGCGCGCGCCAGCGGCTGGCCGCGCGTGACGCGCTTCACCACGAATGCATAGCCGGACGTGGTGACCTCGCCCGGCGTCCACTCGCGCGCCACCAGCACGGTGTTGCGATCCAGCCAGCTGACGTTCTGCTTGCCCTCGGGGAACGCGAAGCCGCCGTCGATGAAGCGGCGCTGCTCCACGTCGTACTCGCGGATGCTGACGGCGTCCTTGCCGCCATCCGACAGCGAGATCAGGCAGTAGCGGTCGGCCGGCGGCAGGCAGTTGGCGCCGCGCCAGACCCAGTTCTTCCCTTCGTCGCGCGCCAGGGCGTCGACGTCGAGCAGGGTCTCCCAGGCCGGTGCGTCACTGCGGTACCGCTCGAGGCTCGTGCGTCGCCACAGCCCCCGCACGTGCCCCGCATCCTGCCAGAAGTTCGTGACCAGCGCGCCGCTGAAGCTCGGCGTCGCGATGCGGTCGGCGGCGTTCAGGATCTCCAGCGCGGACTGCTGTAGGCCGGCAAAGCGCGCGTCACCCTGCAGGACATCGAGCGTTCGCGCGTTCCGCTCGCGAACCCAGGCGAGCGGGCGCTCACCCTCGACATTCTCGAGCCAGAGGAAGGGATCCGCGGCCGTGCCGCCGTTGCCGCCGCCTTGCGCGAGCAGCGAGCAGGGAGCCAGCAGCAGGACGGCGATGGCAAGGCGCGACAGGAATGGCATGGGCGCGTCGGAAGGACGGAAGGCGTGGGGCGAGGGGCGAGGGGCGAGGGGCGAGGGGCGAGGGGCGAAAGATAGTTCCCAGGCCCCCTTAGGGGACCAAACGCGCCGGACGCGCGCGCGGTGCCCCGGCGTCCGCCGTCGACGGCGTGTCCGGCCGCGGCAGGGCGTATGCGATGATGCTGTCGCCCTCGCCCCAGAAGTCTCCGCCGCCGGCGGCCACCACCACGTACTGCCGGCCGGCATGGGCGTAGGTCATCGGCGTGGCCTTCGCACCCGCCGGAAGATCCGCGCGCCAGACCTCACGGCCTGACTGCGTCTCGAATGCACGGAACGCGCGGTCGGCCGAGGCGCCGATGAACACGAGACCGCCCGCCGTGATGATGGCACCACCAAGGTTCGGCGATCCCCACTCTGCCGGTCCGAGCGAGCCGTCGGGCAGCCGCAGGGTACCGAGCGGCACGCGCCACGCGATCTGGCCCGTGCGCAGGCTGACCGCGACCAGCGACCCGAACGGCGGCGGCGTGCAGGGGAGCTGGCTCGGCCCGAGCAGGATACGACGGCGCATCACGTAGCCCGTCCCGCGCATCCGCGTGAACTGGTCACCGGTGCGCGCTGAGGTCGCGCGCGCCTCCGCGGCATCGAACGCACGATCCGGGATGAGCTGCACCATCGCCGCCACCTCATTCACCGGCACGATCGCCAGGTGATGCTGGGGATCGACGGCCACCCCACCCCAGTGCGCGCCGCCGATGTTGGACGGCGTCATCAGCGTGCCGCGGCGACTCGGCGGCGAAAAGATCGAGCCGCCTTCCAGCGACCCCAGGTGCTGCTCGCAGGCGAGCCGGTCGCTCTCGCTCGGCCCCCAGGCCTCGTTGGGATTCCGGCGGTGCGGCGACAATGGCGGGGTGCTTCTCGTGAACGGCTGCGTCGGCCAGGCCTCCTCGGACGCGATGCTGCTCGCGGGCACCGGGCGCTCCTCCACCGGAAAGACGGGATCGCCCGTCTCGCGGTGCAGCACGAACAGCATGCCGGTCTTGGTGGCCTGCAGCACCACGGGAATGCGGGCCCCGTCGCGAATGACGTCCGCGAGTGCGGGTGGCGAGGCGTTGTCGTAGTCCCAGAGATCGTGATGCACGGTCTGGAAATGCCAGACCACCTCACCGGTGCGCGCGCGCAGCGCGACCACGGAGTTGGCATAGCGATTGTCGCCGGGGCGCAGGCCGCCGAAGTAGTCCGGCGCCGGACTCGACGTCGGGACGAAGACCAGCCCGCGCTCCGCGTCCGCCACGAGGACGCTCCAGGCGTTGGCCCCGCCGGTGCGGCGCCCTGCCCCGCCCCGCCAGCTGGCCGTCGCCAAGGCACCGTCCTGCGGAATGGGATACCAGGTCCAGCGCAGGGCGCCGCTGCGCGCATCGAAGGCGCGCACCCAGTCACTTATACACAAAA
>JAYQOZ010000226.1:0-4385 GCA_038145035.1 Gemmatimonadaceae bacterium
TGGGGGTTTGCCGAGCGCGGGGCCGGGGACGCCATCGCGCAGCCGACACTGCCGCGGGCGCCGAAGGCCGAGGCCTGGCGCGTGCCCCTGCTCCGCGACCGCGGTGCCGCCCAGGTGGCTGCCGACGAGATCCGGCGCCTCATGTGGGACTACGCGGGCATCGACCGGAATGCGGCGGGCCTGCGCGAGGCGCGGAAGGGCCTCGCCGCCATCAAGTCCCGACTCGTCGCCGGCGCCACGGAGGAGCTGAACATGGTGGACACCGCCCAGCTCATCGTCGAGAGTGCGCTGCTGCGGCGGGAGTCGCGCGGCGGGCACTACCGCAGCGACTTCCCGAAGCCCAAGAACAAGTGGAAGGGTCGCCACGTCGAGTGGTGAGCGGTCGGGGGCGGCAGCAGCTAAATTCCCGAGGATGAGCCCCACCGCTGCCGACCGGGAGACCGAGGCGCTCCAGCGCCGCATCCGTGCGCTGGCCAAGGAGCGCCACGCGGTCATCCTCGCCCACAACTACGAGCGTCCAGAGGTCCAGGACGTCGCCGATTTCGTCGGCGACTCGCTGGGGCTCTCGCGCGAGGCCGCTCGCACCGACGCCGAGGTGATCGTGTTCTGCGGCGTGCACTTCATGGCGGAGACCGCCGCCATCCTTTCGCCGCAGAAGACGGTGCTGTTGCCGGACCTCGCCGCCGGCTGCTCGCTGGCCAGCACCATCGATGCCGAGCAGCTACGGGCCTGGAAGGCCGAACATCCCGGCGCGGTGGTCGTCGCCTACGTGAACACCACGGCCGAGGTGAAGGCCGAGAGCGATTACTGCTGCACGTCGGGCAACGCGGTGGAGGTGGTGAACGCGATTCCCGCGGAGCAGGAGGTGCTCTTCCTGCCCGACATGTTCCTCGGCGCGCATGTCCGCCGGATCACCGGACGTGACAACATCCACGTGTGGATGGGCGAGTGCCACGTCCATGCGGGCATCGATCCCGAGAACATCCGGCTCCAGCGCGCGCTGCATCCCGAGGCGGAGTTCCTGATCCATCCCGAGTGCGGCTGCGCCACCAGCGTGGTCGAGGCCGTGAGCGCGGGCGACGTGGATCCCGAGGGCGTGCACATTCTCTCGACCGAGGGGATGATTCGCCGGCCGGGCGAGTCCGAGGCCGAGTCGTTCATCGTGGCCACCGAGGTGGGCATCCTGCATCGGCTGCAGCGGGCGTATCCGGGCAAGAGATTCTACGCCGCCAACGAGCGCGCCTCCTGCGCCTACATGAAGGTGACGACGCTGCCCAAGGTGCTGCAGGCGCTGGAGCACCTGGAGCACCGCATCACCGTGCCGGAGGACGTCGCCAGGCGCGCGTCACTGGCCATCGAGCGGATGGTCAGCATCGGCGGCAGCCAGCCGACGCCGGTGGGACCCGGAGTGGATCCCGGCGAGTGACGCCGCCGGCGGATGGGCAGGCTCCGCGGCGCATCACGCCGCTGGCGACTCCGGCCTTCGCTCCTGCCGGAAGCGGCTTTCCGCTGACCGATGCCCTGCTCGCGTCGCTGGTGCGAGGGGCCCTCGAGGAGGACCGTGCCTTCGAGGATGTCACCACGCTGGCCACGGTGGTGCCCGGCCACCGCGCCCGCGGCTCGCTGGTGGCCCGGCGCGATGGCGTCATCGCCGGCGTCCCGCTGGCGCTCGCCGCCTTTCATCAGCTCGACCCACACGTGGAGATTCGCGTCGACGCCGAGGACGGCGCAGGCCTGCGGGCCGGCGACACGGTCCTGCATCTCTCCGGTGCGGCCCGCGGCCTGCTCTCGGCGGAGCGCGTGGCGCTCAACTTCCTGCAGCGCCTCTCCGGCGTAGCGACGCTGACGGCGCGCTATGTGGATGCGATTGCCGGCACCCCGGCCCAGATCGTCGACACGCGCAAGACCACGCCGGGCTGGCGCCTGCTCGAGAAATACGCCGTGCGCTGCGGCGGCGGCGTGAACCATCGTGCCACGCTGGCGGATGCCGTGCTCATCAAGGACAACCATCTCGCGGCCTGCCACGGCGACGTCGCCTACGCCGTCCAGCACGCCCGCGACTACGCGCCCAAGGGCACGCTGATCCAGGTCGAGTGCGACACGGTGGCCCAGGCCCGCGCGGCCATCGACGCTCGCGCCGACGCCTTGCTGCTCGACAACATGCCGCCCCACGCCCTGCGCGAATGCGTGGCACTGGCGCGCGGCCGCTGCTGGACCGAGGCCTCCGGCGGCGTGACGCTGGAGTCGGTACGCAGCATCGCCGAGACCGGCGTGGACCGCATCTCCATCGGCGCCCTCACCCACAGCGCGCCGAGTCTCGACCTGGCACTGGACTTCGAATAGCGGGGCGGCCGTCGTCCGATCGGCCGTGAAGGGGACGACCGGCGTGTTAGTTTTCGCCCATTGTCCCCTTCACGCCCATGCCATCTGCCTCCCAGCCAGCGGACGGGCCCGCGCCCGGCGAGACCTGCGACTACTGCGGTAGCGCCGCATTGACGTGGCGGAAGTGCAAGCTGATTTGCGACGACTGTCGCCAGATCAACAAGTCCTGCGCGGACCTCTGACGCCGTGACCGCGACGCCGACGCCGATTCCCGGCCGCCCTTCGGGGCCGATGCACCCGCCGCGGTCCACCGCGGCCATCGTGGCCGGCCCCTCGGTGGCCTGGCGGCAGGCGCTCTGGCTGATCGCCTCCGCCACGCTGGCCCGCCTGATGCTCGGCGCCATCGTGCCGCTGTTCCCCGACGAGGCCTACTACTGGGACTGGTCGCGGCACCTCTCGCCCGGATACTTCGACCATCCCGGCGTGCTGGCTTGGGCGATTGCCCTCGGCACCGCCGTCCTCGGCGATACGAACATCGGCGTCCGCGTCGTGCCGATCCTGCTCGGTGCCGTGGCGAGCCTGGCCGTGGCGGCCAGTGCCCGACGCCTGTCCGGCGACATCGCCGCCCGCTTTGCGGCGCTCGTGCTCGCGGTCATGCCGCTCTCCGTGGCCGGCTTGGTGCTCGCCACGCCGGATGCGCCGCTGCTCGCCTTCGAGGCGTTGGCCATCCTCGGGCTCGTGCATGCGCTCGCGCCCGGCGCCAACGCCCGTGAGCGCCTGCGCGCCTGGATGCTCGCCGGCATCGCGATCGGCCTTGCGATGGCCTCCAAGTACACGGCCGTGTTCGTGCCAATCGCCGCGACCATCGGCATCGTGTCGCGGCGCGAGACGCGCACCCAGCTGCGTACGCCCGGACCCTATGTGGCCGTGCTGCTGGCCTCGCTGGTGATGCTGCCCGTGCTCTGGTGGAACGCGGGACACGACTGGATCTCCTTCCGGTTCCAGCTCAGCCACGGACTCGGTGCCGACGGACGCGGCAGCTGGTGGCAGCGCGAGCTGAACCTCGTCGGCGGACAGTTGGCGCTGGTGTCGCCGCTGCTCTTCGCGGCGCTGCTTCGCGCCATCTGGCGGGGCATCAGGCCCGATGCGGAGGCACGACGCTTCGTCTTTGCGACCATCGCCTGGAGCTGCCTCGCGTTCTTCGTCTACAGCGCCACCCGTCGTCCGGTGGAGGCCAACTGGCCGGCCGTTGCCTGGGTGCCCGCGCTGGTGCTCGCGGCCGCGGCGCGTCCGATCATGCGCACGGTGTGGGAGCGACGCGCCGTCTTGGTGGCCGGCGTACTGACGCTGCTCGCCCTGTCGCAGGTGGCCGTGCCCTGGTGGCCGTTGCCGGCAGGCCGTGATCCGGTGGCGCGGGCGCACGGCTGGCGCCAGGTCGCGGCCCAGGTATCGGAGGCCGTGACGCGTGAACAGGCCGATGGCCAATCCGTGCTCGTCGCGGCCAACCTCTATCAGGACGCCGCCTTCCTCGCGTTCCATATCGACGGCCACCCCGAGACGTTCAGCCTCAATCTCCGTGCGGCCCGCCGCAATCAGTACGATCTCTGGCCGCGCCTGACCGCCCGTGCCTCGCCTGGCACCAGCGTCGTGCTCGTCCTCGATGATCTTGCCGAGAGCGACGCTGCGTTGCCGCCGGCCATCACGGCGCTCACGCCGCACTTCGGCCGCGTAGAGCGCGGCGCGCGCGTGGTTCTCGCCCGCGGCGACGACGAATACGGCGCGCGCCGCATCTGGCTGCTCCGCGACTGGCAGGGCGGCTGGCCCGACGACCCTTCCGATCCCCTGAGCATCCCATGACCACCGCTGCCACGCTCGATCCTGCCCTTGCCTCCTGGTTCGACGCCCACGACACGCGTCTGCACGAGGACCTCTTCGCCTTCCTGCGCATCCCCAGCGTCAGTGCTCGCAGCGAGCACCGGGGCGACGTGCGCGCGGCCGCCCGCTGGCTGCACGGGCAGGGCGCGCGCCTCGGGCTGACGGGCGGGACGCGGGGGACCCCCCGC
>JAYQOZ010000227.1:0-2926 GCA_038145035.1 Gemmatimonadaceae bacterium
CGCCCCGGCGCCAGCGAAGCCGTGGAAGACGCCCTTGATGAGCGGGGCCCGACGCGCGGCGGAGGCCGCCGCGGGCGCCTGGGCCGCCAGGCCGGAGGCGGCGACGAGCAGTAGGCCGAAACACGGAGCCAGTCCTCTCATCACCCACCTCCTCGCGGTCGCCGGACCGCGCCTGCGCGGAAGCCCTGCCTGCTCGGGCGTGCGGCCGCCACCGCACGCCCACGGTTACTAGATGTCGAGATTGCTCGCGAACTTGGCGTTGGCCTCGATGAACAGCCGCCGCGGCTCCACCTCGTCGCCCATCAGGGTCTGGAAGACCTCGTTCGCCTGGAAGGCGTCGTCCATCGTCACCTTCAGGATGGTGCGGGTCTCCGGATCCATCGTGGTCTTCCAGAGCTGGTCGGGATTCATCTCGCCGAGACCCTTGTAGCGCTGGACGTTGAGGCCCTTGCCGTCGCCGTTGCCCATGCGCGCGGCGATCTGGTCCCGCTCGCCGGTGTCGTAGGCGTAGTAGGTCTCCTTGCCCTTGGACACGGAGAAGAGCGGCGGCTGTGCGATGTAGACCATCCCGGCATCGATCAGCTCCGGCATCTGCCGGAAGAAGAACGTGAGCAGCAGCGTGCGGATGTGCGCGCCGTCCACGTCGGCGTCCGTCATGATGATGATCTTGTGGTAGCGCACGTTGTCGAGCGCGAACTCCTCCTTGATGCCCGCGCCGATGGCCGTGATGATCGTCCGGATCTCCTCGTTGGAGAGGATCTTGTCGATCCGGGCCTTCTCTACGTTCAGGATCTTGCCGCGCAGCGGCAGGATGGCCTGGAACATGCGATCGCGGCCCTGTTTGGCGCTGCCGCCGGCCGAGTCGCCCTCGACCAGGTAGAGCTCGCACATCGCGGGATCGGAGAGCGAGCAGTCGGCGAGCTTGCCGGGCAGGTTGCCGACGTCGAGCGCCGACTTCTTGCGGGTAAGGTCGCGGGCCTTGCGGGCCGCCTCGCGGGCACGGGCCGCGCTGAGCGCCTTGTCGAGCACGGCGTTGGCGACGCGCGGATGCTCCTCGAGGTACGCGGACAGCCACTCGTTGACGGTGGTCTTCACCGCCGACTCCGCCTCGGAGTTGCCGAGCTTGGTCTTGGTCTGGCCCTCGAACTGCGGCTCGCGGACCTTCACCGAGATTACCGCCGTGAGGCCCTCGCGCACGTCGTCGCCGGAGAGCTTCATCTCCTTGTCCTTCTTGGCGAACGACGACTTGTCGAGGTGCTTGTTGATCACGCTCGTCAGCGCCGCCTTGAAGCCGGTGAGGTGCGTGCCGCCCTCGTGCGTGTTGATGTTGTTCACGAACGAGAACACGTTCTCGTTATAGCCGTCGTTGTACTGCAGGGCGATCTCGATGCCGATATCGTCCTTCTCGCCCTCGAAGTACACGATCTCGCTGTGCAGCGTGCGACCCTTCTGGTTCAGGAAGCCGACGAACTCCCTGAGGCCGCCCTTGGCGTGGAAGATCTCCTCCTTCGCCCTCCCCTCACGCTCGTCCTTGAGGACGATCGTCACGCCCTTGTTCAGGAACGAGAGCTCGCGCAGGCGCGAGGCCAGCGTGCCGTAGTCGTACTCGAGTTCCGTGAAAATCTGGTGGTCGGGCTTGAACCAGACCCTGGTGCCGGTGTCCTTCGGCTTCACGCTGCCCAGCACCTTGAGCTTCGTCGTGGTGTCGCCACGGGAGAAGTCCATGTAGTGCTCCTTGCCGTCGCGCTTGATCCAGACCTTCAGGTTCTCGGACAGCGCGTTGACCACCGACACGCCCACGCCGTGCAGGCCGCCGGACACCTTGTAGGTGTTCTTGTCGAACTTGCCGCCGGCGTGCAGCACGGTGAGGGCGAGCTCGACGCCCGGCAGCTTCTCGGTGGCGTGTATGTCCACCGGGATGCCGCGCCCGTTGTCGGCGACGGAGATCGAGTTGTCGGGATGGATCGTGACATCGACCGAGTCGCAGTAGCCGGCGAGTGCCTCGTCGATCGAGTTGTCGACCACCTCGTACACGAGGTGATGGAGTCCGCGGTGCGACGTCGAGCCGATGTACATGCCGGGGCGCTTGCGGACGGCCTCGAGGCCCTTGAGGACCTGAATGCCGGATGCGTCGTAGTGCGAGTCGGCGACGTCGTTCGTCTTGGCCATTGTGGTGGCAAAAAGTGATGGGCGAACCGCGCGAAAAAACACCGAAAAGAGCGGTGTTGGGGCGACCCTGGAAAGTAACCGCGCGCTGGCCCGAAAGCAACGGTTTTGCTGTGCGGCAAGTGTCTGTGACGCAACGGCTTAGCGCATAAGTTCCCAGCAGATCCTTTGAACCGGCGTGTGGGGCTCCCCGGTGCTGAGTTTCGCCAGCAGCGCGCGCTCCATCAGCGACAGCTCCTGCATCCAGCCGTGGGTCTTCACGCCGACCACCAACGTGCCGTCCTCGGTCATCATTCGCGGCTGCGTCACGCCGGCGATCTGCGGACCCACCAGCCGCGGCCACAATGCCAGCACCTCGGCGCGTGCGATGTTCGCGTCCAGGCCCCGCTCCGCGAGCAGCTTGGCCAAGACCTCGGCAATCGGGCGCGGCGCCTTGCCGCCACGACCTTCGTCATCGCCCACCCAACCGGAGTCGGCGCTCACGCCACCACTCCCGTCGACAGGGTCCCGCGTGTGAAGGTCCCGGCGCACACGCTCCAGCGCTCCAGCCGCGTGAAGCGCGCGGGGATCTCATCCTCGCGCGGCACGCAGAGCACGCACTGGCCCACGCCCTGGTCCTCGAGCAATCCGAGAATCCGCGAAGTGCGCCGCCGGTCGAGCTCGGCGAAGGGATCGTCGAGCAGCAGCGCCGGAATCACGCCCGTCGCCTCGCGATGCGTCGCCGCCTCCAGCATGCGGAGCACGATGGCGGCGCTGCGTT
>JAYQOZ010000227.1:2936-4377 GCA_038145035.1 Gemmatimonadaceae bacterium
CGCGGATCCGACCTGCCGTAGGTCCTGCCCGTCGAGTAGCAGCGCGAGGTCATCGCGATGCGGTCCCGCCTGTGTGAGGCCGCGCCGCAGGTCCTGCTCGCGCTGGCGCTCCAGCTGCGCAGTCAGCTCGGCCTGCGGATCCGCGGCACCCTCGGCGGTCCCGGTATACCGCAGCGTGGCGGGTGCGGGTTCGCCGATGGCCGCGCAGAGTGCCGCGAAGGTGTCCGCGTGCGCGGCCGCCCAGGCCCGGCGCTCGAGTACCAGCGTGGCGCCAGACTCCGCCAGCGCCGGCTCCCAGGCCGCGGCGGCCTTCAGGCCCTCGCGCGAGGCGCCGCGCCGCGCCGCATCGCGCAGCGCGGCATTGCGGCGCATCAGTGCGCCGCGGTAGCGCCGCAGGGCCGTGAGGTACCTCGCCGAGGTCAGGGCGAGCGTGATGTCGAGGTAGCGCCGTCGTTCGGCGGGCGCGCCGGCGATGAGGTCCACGTCGCGTGGCGAGAATGAGACGCTCGGCAGGGCATCGAGCGCGTCCGTAAGGCGTTCGGGCTCCGCGCCGTCGAGCGTCACCTTCTTCCGTCCCGCGCGATCCACGCCGACGCCGGCGCGCAGCGCCGGGCAGTGCTCGAGCGTGGCGGCGAGATGGAACGCCGGCGCGCCGAAGCGGATGAGGTCGCGGTCCCGGGCGCCGCGCACCGAGCGCAGCAGCCGGAAATAGGCGATGGCCTCCGCGGCGTTCGTCTTGCCCTGGCCGTTCTCCCCCACGAGGGCGATGCCCTCGGGAGGCAGCACCAGCTCCGCGGCGGCGATGTTGCGGAAGTCGGTGATCGCCAGCGACGCGAGGCGCGCGGCGACGTACATTTACGCCCCTTCGAACTTCGGGGCGCGCTTCTCGAGGAAGGCGCGCGTGCCTTCGCGCATGTCGGCGCTGCGGCCGAGGTCGCCGAAGTGCCGCGACTCGAGCAGCAGCGCGTCGTCCAACGGCAGCGCGGCACCACCGGTCATGACCTGGATGGCGTGGGCCAGCGCCAGCGGACCCTGCTGCGCCATCTCCTTCGCGAGGCCCTTGGCCACATCCACCAGCGCCTCGAGCGGATACACCGCGTTCACCAGGCCGATGGCGGCCGCTTCCTCGGCGCCGATCATGCCCCCGCTGAGGATGAGCTGGAAGGCGCGGCCCAGGCCGACGAGCCGCGGCAGGCGCTGCGTGCCGCCGTAGCCGGGAATCAGGCCGAGCTTCACCTCGGGGAAACCGAACTTCGCGGTCGTGCTCGCGATGCGGACGTGGCAGGCGAGGGCCAGCTCGAGCCCGCCGCCGAGGGCGAATCCGTTGATGGCCGCGATCACTGGCTTGTTCAGGCGTTCGATGCGCGTGAACACCCTCGTGCCCACCTGCGAGAGCGACTCCAGGCCCGCCGGCTCATCGGCCGCCTCGGCAATCTCGGCG
>JAYQOZ010000228.1:0-1595 GCA_038145035.1 Gemmatimonadaceae bacterium
TCGTGCTGTCGCCGACCATCCCGACGACCGTGGTGGGGGCGTCGCTGTTCCTGTTCCAGCGGGTGACGTACAAGTTCGCGAACTCCACGCTGGTGCCGGGACGGCGGGCGCTGTGGCGCATCGTGCGAAACGGTAGCTCGGAGGAGATTGCGGTGCCGTTTGATGCGGGATCGGGCTTCCGGTACTTCGCGACGGATTCGCTGAGCGCGCAGGACGCGGTGCCGTCGCCGCTGAGCTCGATTCGGGGTGTGGAGCTGGTGCTGGTCGGCGAGAGTGAGCGGAGCTCGCCGGGGGTGGGTGCGCCCGAGGAATCGAACATGCGCCTCTCCATACTCTTCCGCAACGCGGTGCAATGACAATGCCGACGGTCTTGGGAGGTGGGCGCTCGCGCAGTGGATTCGCGCTGCCCGTGGTGCTGCTGGCGATGTTCCTGCTGGTCGGCGCGCTCGCGAGCGGCTTTGCGATGCTGAGCGGCGAGCGGGCGGCGGACGACGCTGCGTTGCAGGCCCAGGGTGCGACGGCGATTGCCGAGCAGGGACTGCAGCAGGGACTGGCGAACCGCACGGGGCTCGGGCTTGCCGCAATCCCTGGGGCAACGCCGGATTCGGCGCGCTTGATCGTCTCCGGCGGCTATGCCGACATCGTGACGACGCGCCTGCGCGAGGCATCGGAGACGGTGCCCGGGGTCTACTACATCCGCGTGCGCGGCGTCCGTACGATCACCGGCGTGTCCGGCGGCGGCAACGCCGTGGCCACCGCGGCGACGTTTGCGAGCTACAAGCCGGTCACGATGGATGTGAAGGCGTCGATGACGGGCATCAACGGCATCACGAAGGCCGGCTCCTCGGGCCTGATCTCCGGCTACGACCAGTGTGGACAGAAGTCCGCGCTACCGGCCGTCGCCGTGCCCGGGGATCCGGGCATCACGGGCTCGGGCCAGTGGCAGAATTCGCTCGAGGGCTCGAAAAAGGCCGACACGCTGGCGGCGACGCCTGAGGGTGTGGCCGACCTGGTTGGCGTCGACTGGGACGCCATCGTGAACGACAACGCGCTCTCGGCCGACTTCGACCTGCCGGCGAGCGGCGCCGGGTTCCCGGACGGCACCTGGTTCGCGAACAATCCCAATGCATGGCCGACGATCATCGTCCGCAACGGCCCCGATCCGACCACCGATTTCCCGCTCCCGAACTTCGGGCGTGGCCTGCTGGTCGTTTTCGGCGACCTGAACCTCAACGGCAACCACGCCGGCTGGAACGGCCTGATCCTCATCGGTGGCCGCCTGCGCTCTAACGGCCAGAACGAGGTGAACGGTGCCACGATCTCCGGGCTCAACGTGAAGCTCGGGTTCGCAGTCGAGGACAACGAGGTGAATGAGTTGCAGGGGACCAAGCAATTCAAGTACCACTCCTGCAACGTTGCCAGGGCGCTGAACGGCGGCCTGGGCGGCCTCAAGGTCTACAACGGTGCCTGGGCCAACTCCTTCCCGACGTACTGATCAGCCTTTGAGACGGATGGTCGAGGGGCGATCGTTGAGGGACCCCCAGCCCAAGGGCCGCCCCGGTGCCCCGATGACCGCGAGCCGCCCCCGCCCCCCC
>JAYQOZ010000228.1:1605-4366 GCA_038145035.1 Gemmatimonadaceae bacterium
CCCGGGCCCACCTCCTCCCCGCCTTACTGACCCCCCTTTGCGCCGGCGGGCCGCGGGCCAAGCGTCCCGCAACACCGAACGATAGGCCCTCGCGTTTCCCCCTATGACCGATTCCCTCCAGGCCCGCCTCGCCGAGGCGCTGGCCCCGATTGCCAACCCCCGTACCGGCGCCTCGCTGTACCAGACGCAGCAGGTACGCGACATCGCCGCCACCCGTGATGGCCGCGTGCGCGTGACCCTGTTGCTCGCCGCCGGTGACGACCCCACGCTGGCGCGCCAGGTGCGTCAGGCGCTGGAGCGCGTCGAGGGCGTCCAGGACGTGCGCGTGGACGTGAAGGACGCCGGCGAGCCGGGCGCCGACGGGCAGTATGCACCCAACGGGGCCGGCGCCGCGGTCGCGACGCCGCGGTCACGTGCCCTGCCCGTGATCGGCGAGGAGCGCCAGGCGCCGCGCACGCCGCCGGCCCCACAGCCGGTCGCCTACCCGTACCTCGGACGCATCATTGCCGTCTCGTCGGGAAAGGGCGGCGTGGGCAAGTCCACCGTTACCACGAACCTCGCCGTCGCACTGGCCCGGAAGGGCTACCACGTGGGGCTGATGGACGCGGACATCTACGGGCCGAACATCCCGCGGATGATGGGCGTGGACGAGGCCCCGCCGGTGAAGGACGACAAGATCCAGCCGCTGCTCGCCCACGGCGTGAAGGTGATTTCGCTGGGGTTCCTCATTGAGCGCGACCAGCCCGCCATCTGGCGCGGCCCGATCGTGATGAAGATCATCACGCAGTTCCTGCGCGACGTGAATTGGGGCCGGCTCGACTTCCTGTTGGTGGACATGCCGCCGGGCACCGGCGATGCGCAGCTCTCGCTGGTACAGGCCACGCAGGTGGCCGGTGCGGTGATCGTCACCACCCCGCAGGAGGTGGCGGTGGGCGACGCGCTGCGCGGTGCGAAGATGTTCGAGCGCGTCGGCGTCCCCGTCCTCGGCATCGTCGAGAACATGAGCTATTTTGAGTCTCCCGAGACCGGCAAGCCGATGGCCATCTTCGGCTCGGGCGGCGGACGTCGCCTGGCCGACGAGCTCGGCGTGCCGTTGCTCGGGGAAGTCCCGCTGTATCCGCCTGTGCTGGAGGGCGCCGATCGCGGCGCCCCGATCGTCGTCGCCGATGCCTCCTGCACGGCGGCCCTGAAGCTGACCGAGATTGCCGGCCGCATCACCGCGCAACTGGGGGTGGGCGCGCCGGCCTAACCCTTGGCCGGAGACGGAATGGAGGAGCGCATTCGCGTTGCGACGCTGCAGTACCACATTCGCCAGGTCGAGACCTTCGAGCAGTTCGCCGCGCAGGTGACCGGCCTCGTGGACACCGCCGCAGACTACAAGTGCAAGCTGGTGCTCTTTCCCGAGTACTTCACGCTCCAGTTGCTGACGCTGGGAGACATCCGCGCCGACATCCGTTCCCAGGTGCGCCGGCTTGCGGGGTACGTGGACCGGTACGTGGCGCTCTTTCAGGAGCTGTCCTCCCGGCACAGGATCTACATCTGCGGCGGTACCATCCCCGTGGCCGAGAACGGGGACATCTACAACGAGTGCTTCTTCTTCGGGCCAGACGGCCGGCACATGGTGCAGCCCAAGCTGCACATGACGCGCTTCGAGGCCGAGGAATGGATCGTGAAGCCGCGCAATCGGCTGAAGGTGTTTGACACGCAGCTGGGCCGGGTGGCCATCGCCATCTGCTACGACGTGCAGTTTCCGGAGATCGCGCGCGCGGCGGCCCGGAAGGGGGCAAAGATCCTGCTCGTCCCGAGCTGCACCGACGATCGACAGGGCATGCTCCGCGTGCGCTATTGCGCGCAGGCCCGCGCCATCGAAAACCAGATGTTCGTGATCACCTCGCACACGGTGGGCTCGCTGCCGATGGTGCCGGCGGTGTCGCTGAACTACGGGCAGGCGGCCATTCTCACGCCCTCCGATTTCCCCTTTGCGCGCGACGGCATCCTCGCCGAGGGCATCCCGAACCAGGAAACGATGGTGATCGCCGAGCTGGAGATGAACTCGATCCAGCGTGCACGCTCCTCGGGGACGGTGTTGCCGCTGCTGGACTCCGAGCGGACAGCCGGGGTGGTCGCCGAGGTGGACGAGGTGGCCCTATGATCGACCCGGACGTCCCCCCGCGGCGCCGCTACGTGAAGGTGCGGCAGGTCGAGTCGAGGGATTTCCCGGGCATCATTGGATTGTGCGAGCGCACCTATCCGGGGTCGCCGCCCTGGTCGCGCGAACAGCTCTCCCGGCACCTCGAGATCTTTCCGGAAGGGCAGCTGGTGGCGGTCGACCGTGGGCACGAGGTGGTGGGCTACGCCGCGAGCCTGATCGTGTACTGGGACGACTATCGGGTCACGGACTCCTGGCGGGACTTCACCGATCACGGCCGGTTCACCAACCACGATCCGGTGCTGGGCCGCACGCTGTACGGCGCAGAAGTGATGGTGCATCCGGAGATTCGTGGCAGCGGGATCGGAGGGAAGCTCTACGATGCGCGGCGTGCGTTGGCCGAGCGGCTCGGGTTGCTCCGCATTCGCGCCGGTGCCCGCCTGCGCGGCTACCACCGGTATGCGGAGCGCATGGACGCCAGGGAGTACGTGCGTCGTGTCGTGCGTGGATCGTATCGAGACCCAACGCTCTCGTTCCAGATCCATCGGGGATTCCACGTGCTCGCCGTGGTGAGCGGCTATCTGCGGCACGACCCCGAGTCGCTGGGCTGGG
>JAYQOZ010000229.1:0-3688 GCA_038145035.1 Gemmatimonadaceae bacterium
CACTGATGCTGGGGCGTGTCTCGCCGGCGGATCTCGCGGCGGCGGGACTCGGGAACTTCTACTTTTTCGGGGTAGCCATCATCGGGATTGGGACCCTGATGGCGCTGGATCCCGTGATTGCGCAGGGCGTGGGCGCTCGGGACGAGACGCAGATTGCGCGTGCCGTGCAGCGTGGGATCCTGATGAGCACGCTGATTGCCATCGTGGTGGCGCTCTGCTTCCTGCCGGCGCGGCCGGTGTTCGCCCTCCTGCACCAGCCGGAGGACGTCGTCCCGCTGGCTGCCGGTTACGTCCTATGGAGCATCCCCGGCATGCTCCCGTTCTTTGCCTTCAACATGTTGCGGCAGACGCTACAGGCCTTCCAGCGGGTGTGGCCCGTGTTGCTGGCTGTCGTGGTCGGCAATGTAGTGAACGTGGGGCTCAACTGGGTGCTCATCTTCGGGCACTTGGGCTTTGCGGCGGGTGGCGTAGTCGGGTCCTCGCAGGGCACCGCCATCTCGCGCTGGCTCATGGCGGCCGTGCTGCTCGTGGCGAGCTGGCGGGAGCTGCGGCCATACCTCAGGCGCTGGCGTCCCGAGTCCTGGGACGTGGCGCCGATGTTGCGAATGTTCCGGCTCGGGTTCCCGATCGGGCTGCAGTTCCTGGCCGAGGTTGGGGCGTTTGGATTTGCCACGGCCATGGCCGGGTGGCTCGGAACTATCACGTTGGCGGGACATGAGATTGCACTCTCGCTGGCGAGCATGACTTTCATGGTGCCGATGGGGGTGGCCGCCGCGGCCTCGGTCATGGTGGGTCACGCGATCGGGCGAGGGGACGTGGCGGCCTCGCGGCGGGACGCCATCGCTGCGCTGGCCTGCGGGGTGGGCTTCATGGCGCTGTGCGCCTTGCTGTTTGGCCTGCTGCCGGAAGCCCTGGCCGGTGCGTACACCACCGATGCGGCGACGCTGGCGCTGGCTGCGGGGCTGATCCCCATCGCGGCGGTGTTCCAGGTGTTCGACGGCACGCAGGTGATTGCGGCCGCGATCCTGCGCGGGGCGGGGGATACGCGGGTGCCTGCCATCCTGCACGCGCTGAGTTTCTGGGCGCTGGGAATTCCCATCGGCGCGTGGCTCGCCTTCGGGCAGGACCTTGGCGCCGCAGGCCTCTGGTGGGGGCTCACCGCCGGCCTCGGCGCCGCCGGACTCCTGCAGGTCACCCGGGTGCAGCGGAAGCTGGGACGGGATGTGGTACGTGTGGTGATCGACCACGCGCAATGATCGGTCGCGGCCCGCAGCGGTCGCGTCCGAGGCGGGCAGGCGAACGGCGCGTTATCGCCGCCGACTTCCGCCGAGCAGTCCGCCGAGTGCCCCGCGCACGATCGACCGTGAGATTGCCGTTCCGGTACTGCGCGCCGCGCTCATGGCCATGATGTCAAGCAGGCCGTCCCGCTTGCCGCCGCGCGGACCGGTGCTGCCAAGGAGCAGGCTGCCAAGGGCGCCGGCGATGCCGCCCGCCGCGCCGGTGATGCAGGCGTGGCGGTTGGCGAGGGCGGGGAGGAGGGCCAGCGCACTGCGGGCGTTCTTGGCGACCGACATGGGATCGGGCATGCCGTGGTTCTGGCGTGCGGAGGCGCGGAAGGGAACTGCGGCCGCGCTGCCACGGCGACAAGGAGGGGCGGAGGTGTCAACTCGCCGATCAGCCTCGGTGTGGGAGACTGCTCCACGTATGTGGGGGCCAGGCGGACAGATCGTTCCGCCGGGCCCCCAGTGGTTGTTCAGTCGGGATTGGACGCCAAGGCAGGAGTGCCGTCAGGACCCTCCGCGCCTCCGTGGGAAGGCAGTGCGCCCCTAGACGCCCTTTTCCTTCAGCAGGGCCATGAACTGGGCCGGTTCCGTCAACCCCAGCAGCTTCTCCGGCACATCCGGCTCCTTGGAGAACTGGGCGATCTTGCCCAGCACCGGCAGGTACTGGTTCGACACCTCGAGCGGCGGTGCGACGATCAGGAAGAAGAAGTGCACCGGCTTGTCGTCGATGGCCTTGAAGTCCACGCCCGCCCTCTTGCGGCCGAAAGCCACGCGCAGCTTGCTCACGACCAGCGAGCGACAGTGCGGGATGGCGATTCCGCGTCCGATGCCCGTGGAGCCGAGGTTCTCCCGTCGCTTGAGCATCTTGAAGAGCATCGCCTCGTCCTTTTCGTCGAGGCGGAGGAGCCCGATCAGCTCCTTCAGGATGTCGTCCTTGTTGGTGCCCGCGAGTTCGAGCTGAATCGCGTCTTCAGAGAAGAATTCCCGGAGTTCCATAGCCGGAATGGTAACCCGGCCTCCAAGAGCCGTCAAACCGTGATGTTGCAAGCGTTTGGGGCACTTCCTAGCTTTCCCGGGATGCCCTTCCCGTACCCCACCGGCACCGCCGCCGTCCCCGTCTTCCTGGCTCCCATGGCCGGGGTGTCGGAATCGCCCTTCCGCCGTCTCTGCCGGCGCTGGGGGGCGGACGTCGTCGTGACCGAGTTCCTTTCGGCCGAGGGCATCCGTCGCGAGAATGAGGCGACGATCTCCAAGCTGCGCTTCACGCCGGACGAGCACCCCATCGGTGTGCAGATCTTCGGCGCCGAGCCGGATGCGATGCGGGAGGCCGCCGCGGCCGTGGCCGACGTGTTCCAGCCGGACTACATCGACATCAACTTCGGCTGCCCGGTGAAGAAGGTCGTGAAGCGGAATGGCGGCTCCGGCTGCCTGCGCGACCTCGACCTCGTGCAGCAGGTGATCCGCGCCGTGCGCGCCGGCACCCGGCTGCCGGTGACGGTGAAGATCCGAAGCGGCTGGAACGAGGAGATGCGCGATCCGGTGAAGATCGCCCTCAAGTGCCAGGAGGCCGGCGCCACCGCGCTGGCACTGCACCCGCGCACGCGTACGCAGATGTACACGGGGCAGGCGCGCTGGGAGGAGATTGCCCGGGTGAAGGAGGCACTGGAGATCCCGGTGATCGGCAACGGCGACATCAAGACCGCCGTGGATGCGCTGCGCATGCACCGCGAGACCGGCTGTGATGCCGTCATGATCGCCCGCGGGTCCTTCGGCCAGCCCTGGATCTTCCAGCAGGCGCGTGCCTTGCTTGACGGTCAGCCCATGCCGGCGACGCCGCCGGTGGAGCAGCGATTCCAGGTGGCGCTCGAGCATGCGCGCATGGTCCAGGCCTACGAGGCCGACCCCATCGGTGCCGCCCTCGAGTTCCGCAAGCACCTGGGCTGGTACGTAAAGGGTCTGCCGAACTCCGCCGACCTGCGGAAGCGGCTGCATGCCGTGAACGGCTTCGACGAGGTCGAGGGCATCTTCGCGGAGTACCTCGCCAGCGACTGGGCCCGCGCGGCGGAGGCGGCGTGAGCCGTGCGCGCGCAACCGGCGCGCTGCAGGCGGGGCGGGCGTGAGGCGCGAGCGCGTACGGTCCCTGCTGGCCGAGGTGGCCGCGGGGCGGACGCCGGTGGAGACCGCGCTGTCGCAGCTCGATGCGGCGCCGGTGGACGAACTGTCGTTCGCGACGCTCGATCGACACCGCGCGCTCCGCCAGGGGTTTCCCGAGGTGGTGTTCGGGCAGGGCAAGCAGCCCGCGCAGGTCGTCGCCATCACGGAGCGCCTCGCCGACCACGGCGAGGGATTCCTGGTCACCCGCGCCGATGAGGCGGCACAGGTCGCGCTGCAGGCGCCCTGGCCGG
>JAYQOZ010000229.1:3698-4322 GCA_038145035.1 Gemmatimonadaceae bacterium
CCGGAGGCCGAGGCGAATGCGATGGCGCGCACGGTGCTCTGGCGCGGCCCGCATCCGCCCACGACGGGCACGCGCACGGTCGCGGTCGTCACCGCGGGGACCAGTGACCTGCCCGTGGCAGAAGAGGCATCGGTCACGCTCGACGCGTTCGGGCACCCGGTCCTGCGCGTCACCGACGTCGGCGTCGCCGGCATTCATCGCATCCTGTCGCGCCGCGAGACGCTGGCCGAGGCGGCGGTGGTGATCGTGGTGGCCGGCATGGACGGGGCGCTGCCCTCCGTGGTGGGTGGGCTCGTGCGGGTGCCGGTGATCGCCGTGCCGACCAGCGTCGGCTACGGCGCCGCGTTCGGCGGGCTCGCGCCGCTCCTGACGATGCTGAACTCCTGCGCCGCCGGCGTGACGGTATGCAACATCGACAATGGCTTCGGCGCGGCCGTGGCCGCCGCTCGCATCCTCGACGCCTAGGACGCGGCCATGCTCTGGTTCTGGCTGGTCCTTGTGGTCGGAGCCGTCGCCTGGCTGGTGCATCGTCGCGGCATTCCGCGCCTGGTCTGGCCGGACGACGCCACATCGCCGATCGTCGAGACGACGTCGGCCTCAGCCCTGCCTGACCCGGGCCCCGAA
>JAYQOZ010000230.1:0-4318 GCA_038145035.1 Gemmatimonadaceae bacterium
TCATTCGACACACCCTCGATCTCGAACAGCACGCGGCCCGGCTTCACCACCGCCAACCAGAGTTCCGGCGAACCCTTGCCCTTACCCATGCGGGTCTCGGCGGGCTTCTTCGTCACCGGCTTGTCGGGGAAGATGCGGATCCACACCTTGCCGCCGCGCTTGATGTGACGCGTCAGCGCCACGCGGGCGGCCTCGATCTGCCGGGCGGTGATCCAGCCCGGCTCGAGCGCCTGCAATCCATAGTGGCCAAAGGCCACGGTCGCGCCACGACGGGCCAGACCCGTCGTACGCCCCTTGAACATCTTGCGGAACTTGACCCGCTTCGGTGCCAGCATTGTCAGCGCTCCTTAGGCGTCCGAGGAGTACGTCGAGTCGGCCCGACGGCCCTCGATGACCTCGCCCTTGAAGATCCAGACCTTCACACCGATGGTGCCGAAGGTGGTCTTCGCGGTCGACGTCGCATAGTCGATATCCGCGCGCAGGGTGTGGAGGGGCACCCGCCCCTCGTGGTAGCCCTCGACGCGCGCAATCTCGGCGCCGCCCAGGCGGCCCGAGCACTTCACCTTGATGCCTTCGGCGCCCATGCGCATCGCGCTCTGCACCGCGCGCTTCATGGCGCGACGGAACGAGATGCGCTGCGCCAGCTGGGCGGCGATGTTGTCGGCGACCAGTTTCGCCTCGATCTCCGGGCGCTTGATCTCCTCGACATTCACGCCGACTTCCTTGCCGGTCAGCTGCTGGAGCTCGGTCTTGAGCTCCTCCACCGCCTGGCCCTTCTTGCCGATCACCACGCCCGGGCGGCCCGTGTGGATGGTCACGACGACCTTCCCCGGCTTCCGCTCGATGGTGACCTCGCTGATGGCCGCGCCCGAGAGCCGCGCCTTCAGGTACTTCCGGAGCAGCGCGTCCTCCTTCAGGAGCGCCGGGAAGTCCTTCTTCGCGAACCACTTGGACCGGTGCTGGGTGCTCACGCCGAGGCGGAAGCCCACCGGATGCGTCTTCTGTCCCATTATCGCCCTTCCTTCTCGGCCACGACGATCTCGACGTGGCTGGTTCGCTTGAGCATCGGGGTCGCCCGGCCCATGGCCGCCGGCGTCCACCGCTTGAGCTTCGGTCCCTCGTTCACGATCGCGTGCTTCACGTACAGCGCGTCGACGTCGAGCGAGGTGTTCGCCGTCCGAGCCGCCTGCTCGGCATTCGCCACGGCCGACGCCAAGACCTTGGAGATCTGCGTCGCCGCATGCTTCTTCGAGAACTTCAGCATCGCCAACGCGTCATTGACGCCCAAGCCACGGATCTGGTCGATGACCAACCGCATCTTGTAGGGCGACTGCCGCGTGGTGCGCTGGATGGCCCGGGCTTCCGTCATGGTCACTTGCCTCCCTTCGCCCGGGGCCGCCGCCGCGGGCGCCGCCTTCTTGTCGGTCTTGTTATTGCCGGTGTGCCCACGGAAGAGCCGCGTCGGCGCAAACTCGCCGAGCTTGTGGCCCACCATGTTCTCCGTCACGTAGACCGGGATGAACTTGTTCCCGTTATGCACGGCGATGGTATGCCCGACGAACTCGGGGATCACCGTGCTCGCGCGGGACCAGGTCTTCACGACCTTCTTTTCGCCCTTGGCGTTCATCTGCTGGACGCGCTTGAGCAGCGCCTCCTGGATGAACGGGCCCTTCTTGATGGAACGTGCCATGGATGGATTCCTCGATCAGCTCTGGGTGGCCTTGCCGCGCTTCCGGCCACGGACGATCAGACGCTGCGACGCCTTCTTCTTGTTGCGCGTCTTGACGCCCTCCTTCTTGCCCCAGGGGCTCACCACGTTGCGGCCGCCGCGTGTGCGGCCACCGTGCGGGTGGTCCACCGGGTTCATCACTTCACCACGGACCTTCGGACGACGCCCCATCCAGCGGGTCTTGCCGGCCTTGCCCCAGGTGATCAGCTCGTGCTCGGCGTTGCCGACCTCGCCGATCGTGCCGAGGCAGTCGCCGTGCACCAGACGCATCTCGGTGCTGGCCATGCGCAACGTCACGTAGTCGCCTTCCTTCGCGACCACCTGCAGCGAGGTGCCGGCCGAGCGGGCCATCTGGCCGCCCTTGCCCGGCTTGAGCTCCACGTTGTGCACGGCGGTGCCGAGCGGCACCTCCTTGAGCGGCATCGCGTTGCCCGTGCGCACGTCCGACCCCGGCCCACTCACGACGGTGTCACCCACCGCGAGCCCCTTGGGATGCAGGATGTAGCGCTTCTCGCCGTCCGCGTACTCGACCAGCGCGATGCGCGCCGAGCGGTTCGGATCGTACTCGATGTGCTGCACGGTCGCCGTGACGCCGTGCTTGTTGCGCTTGAAGTCGATGATGCGGTACTTCCGCTTGTGGCCGCCGCCGAGGCGCCGCATCGAGATGTGGCCGTGGTTGTCGCGGCCGCCGCTCTTCTTGAGCGGCTCGGTCAGCGACTTCTCCGGCGTGGAGCGGGTGATCTCCGCGTTGTCCGACACGGAACGGAACCGTGTCGCCGCGCTCACCGGCTTGAATTGACGAATACCCATTGGCTCAGCCCTCGAAGATCTCGATCGTGTCGCCCGCCTTGAGCGTCACGATGGCCTTCTTCCACCGCGGCCGCAGGCCGGCCGCCGCCCCCACGCGACGCGGCTTCCCGCGCTGCTGCGAGGTCCAGACCCCAGTCACCTTCACGCCGAACAGCGACTCGATGGCCTGCTTGATGGCAATCTTGTTCGCGGTCGGATGGACCTCGAACGTGTACTCGCCGCGCGCCTGGTACGCCGCCGAGGTCTTCTCGGTGACGATGGGGCGGACGATGGTGCGATGCGTCGTCGGCATTGGTTACTTCCCCTTCTTCTTGGCGGGAGCCTTCTTCGCGGCCGCCTTCTTGGCCGCCGGCTTCGCCGCAGCCCTCTTGGCCGGCGCCTTCTTGGCCGCGGTCTTGGCGGCCGCCGTCTTCGCCGGCGCCTTCCTGGCGGCCTTCGCCTCGGCCTTCTCGGCCTTGGCCGGCGACGCCTTCTTCTTCGCCACCTTCACCTTCTCGGCGGCCTTCTCGGCCACCGGGGCAAGGTCATGGCCGATCGCACCGGCCTCGACGAGCACCATGTCCGACCACAGGAGGTCGTAGGTGCTGGCGTCGGAGTACGGCAGGACGACCACGTTCGGGATGTTGCGGCCCGAGAGGTAGACGTTGTGGTTCACGCCGTTGGTCAGGATGAGCACCTTCCTGTGGGCGGCATCGAGCCGGGCGAGGAGCTGCACGAGCTGCGCCGTCTTCGGCTTCCCATAGGAGAAGCGGTCAATGACGATCACCGCCTCCTCGCGGGCGCGGGCGTTGAGCGCGGACTTACGCGCCAGCGCCTTCACCTGCTTCGGGAGCTTCTGCTCGTAGCCGCGGGGCTGCGGGCCGAAGACGGTACCGCCGCCCACCCAGTTCGGGGCGCGGGTCGAGCCCTGACGGGCGCGGCCGGTGCCCTTCTGCTTCCACGGCTTCTGGTTGCCGCCGGTCACCCAGCGGCGGGTCTTGGTCGCATGCGTGCCCTGGCGGGCGTTGGCGAGCTGCGCCTTCACCGCCTGGTGCATCACCGGCATGTTCACGGTGCCGTCAAACGTCGCCGTCGGCAGCGCGACCGCGTCGCGCGGGGTGCCGAGCGCCGTGAAGGCCGCCGCCTGGAGGTTGCTGGTCTCGGACATCGGTTATCCCTGCTTGCGGACGAGCACGATCCCGTTGGTCGGGCCGGCGACGGAGCCGCGGATGTAGATCAGGTTGCGCTCGGCATCGATCTTCTCGACGCGGAGGTTGATCTGGGTGTGCCGCGCGGCGCCGTAATGGCCGGGCATCTTCTTGCCCTTGATGACGCGCGACGGGTCGGTGCCGGGTCCGATGGAGCCCGGGCGCCGGTGCTTGGTGTTGCCGTGGGTGTTCGGGCCACCGCCGAAGCCGTGACGCTTCACCACGCCCTGGAAGCCGCGCCCCTTCGACGTGCCGGTCACCTTGACCATCTCGCCCGGGGCGAAGATGTCGACCTTGATCACGTCACCGACGTTGTATGTCGGGACCTTGGCGCCCTTCCCCGGCGCATCATCCAGCCGGAAGGACCGCAGCACGGACGGCGGCGCCTCGAGGCCCGCCTTCCTGGCGTGCCCGGTCTCGGCCTTGTTCGCGCGACGCCCCTTCGGCGCCTTCTCGCCCTTCTTCGACGCGCGCGGCAGGCGCTGCGCGCCATAGCCGAGCTCCACGGACGCGAAGCCCGCCTGCTCCGGCGTCACGACCTTCGTGACGGGATTCGGCGTGGCCTCCACCACCGTGCAGGGGATCTGCATCC
>JAYQOZ010000231.1:0-2850 GCA_038145035.1 Gemmatimonadaceae bacterium
GTCTTCCGGCTCCGCGACGTGCCGGGCGAGTACCGCGGCTCCGCGCCGCGCAGTGCCGGCGAGGACGCCTGATGCCACGCGAACTGCCCCAGGGACAGCGTCGCCGCTTCGACGCCATCGTCGTGGGCTCGGGGATCTCCGGCGGCTGGGCCGCCAAGGAACTCACCGAGCGCGGCCTCGACACGCTGGTGCTGGAGGCGGGTGGTCCCATCGACCCGGCCCGCGATTACGTCGAACACGTGCAGCCCTACCAGACGCGCTTCCGCGGCTACGGCGACCGCAAGGCGCTCGAACGTGACCAGGCGATCCAGCGCGAGTGCTACGCCTGCGATGAGTACGGCGCGAAGTTCTTCGTGAACGACCGCGAGAACCCGTACACCACGCCGGACGACGCGCCGTTCCGCTGGATCCGCGGGCGGCAGGTGGGCGGCCGCTCGCTCACCTGGGGCCGGCAGGTCTACCGCTGGAGTGACCTCGACTTCGAGGCCAACGCGCGCGATGGCCATGGCAATGACTGGCCGATTCGCTACGCCGACCTCGCCCCCTGGTACAGCCACGTCGAGCGCTTCATCGGCGTGTCGGGTGCGCCGGAGGGCTTGGACCAGCTCCCGGACGGCGAGTTCCTCCCGCCAATGGAGATGACCTGCGTGGAGCGCCACGCGCGGGAGAAGATCCTCGCGGCCTTCAACGGCCAGCGCGTGATGACCATCGGACGTGCGGCCGTCCTGACGCGCAATCACAACGGCCGCACCGCCTGCCACTACTGCGGCCCCTGCGAGCGCGGCTGCATCACGCACTCGTACTTCTCGTCCAACGGCTCCACCCTGCCGGCGGCCCAGCGCACCGGGCGCCTCACGCTGCGCCCCCACAGCGTGGTCGCCGAAGTCGTCCACGACGCGCGCAGCGGGAAGGCCCGCGGCGTGCGGGTGATCGACGCGCGCACGAAGGCCGAGACCGTCTTCGAGGCCCGCGTCGTGTTCCTCTGCGCTTCGGCCTTCGAGTCGGTGCGCATCCTGATGCACTCGACCAGCGCGGCGCATCCACTGGGGATGGGCAACGGCTCAGGGACCCTCGGCAAGTATGTGATGGACCATCACATGCTCTGGGGCGCGGGCGGCACGATGCCCGGCTTCGAGGACCGGCACACCAGCGGCGCGCGCCCCAACGGCATCTACGTGGCCCGCTTCCGCAACACGAGGTCCTCGCCGCAGAGCGCGGACTTCCTGCGCGGCTACGGGATGCAGGGTGGCGGCGGCCGTGGCCACTGGAACGGCGACGGCGGAGGCGCGGCGTACAAGCAGCGGCTCATCAACGACTGGGGCCCCTGGTCCATCGGCATCAATGGCTGGGGCGAGACGCTGCCGCGCGAGGAGAACCATCTTGCCCTCGACCCCGCGGTGCAGGACGCCTGGGGCATCCCCGCCCTGCGCATCAGCGTCCGCTGGGGCGACAACGAGCGTGCGATGATGCGAGACATGGTGACGTCCGCGACCGAGATGCTCGAGGCGGCCGGGGCCACGAACATCCGGCAGAACCGCCCCGACGTGCCGCCCGGCCTCTGCATCCACGAGATGGGCGGCGCGCGCATGGGGCGCAGTGCCGACGTCTCCGTCTGCGATGCCGGCAACGCGCTCTGGGAGGTGCCCAACGTCTTCGTGACCGACGGCGCCTGCATGGCCAGCAGCGCCTGCCAGAATCCCAGCATCACCTATATGGCGCTCACCGCCAGAGCGGCGGCCGGTGCCGTCGAGCGCATGAACCGGGGGGAGCTGTGAGCGCATCGGTGCCCTACCGCCAGAGCGTGGCCCGCTGGTGCTTTGCGGGAATGCCGCTGGCCGACCTCTGCCGCGAGAGCCGCCGCATCGGCCTGCACGCCATCGACCTGCTGAGCGAAGACGAGTGGTCGGTGCCGGGCGACTTCGGGCTTGCCTGCGCCGTGGCCAACGGGCCAGGCCCCATCGTGGACGGCTGGAACCGCCCCGACCTGCACGACCGGCTCGTGGCCGAGAGCGAGCGACTGCTGCCGCTGGTGGCGCGGGCGGGCATCCCGCAGATGATCGTCTTCTCCGGCAACCGCCGCGGCATGTCCGACGGCGAGGGCATCGCCAACTGCGTCGCCGGCCTCGGGCGCATCGTGCCGCTGGCGGAACGGCTCGGCGTCACGCTCGTGATGGAGATGCTGAACAGCAAGGTGGACCACCGCGACTACCACGCCGACCGCACGGTGTGGGCGGCCCAGGTGGCGCGCGGGCTGAACACGCCGCGATTCAAGCTGCTCTACGACGTCTACCACATGCAGATCATGGAAGGCAATGTCATCAGCACCATCCGGCAGCACTCGGGCATCATCGGGCACTACCACACGGCCGGCGTCCCGGGCCGGCACGAGCTCGACGCCGGCCAGGAACTCAACTACGCAGCCATCGCACGCGCCATCGCCGCCACGGGCTTCCGTGGCTATGTTGCGCATGAGTTCCTGCCGACTCGCGACCCGATGACATCGCTGGCAGAGGCGCAGCGGCTCTTCGCCTGACCCCAATTCCGGGCGCATCGCTCCACACGCCTCGCCAGGAAGGACCCGTGTCCCAGGATGAGCGCTCGATCGACGAGCAGATGAAATCCATCGTCGAGCACCGGGCAACCCTGAAGTTCAAGCCCGGGGAATTCGATCCGATCCTCGGCCGCAAGGTCGGTCGCCGCAGCTTCGCGTGGGGCACGGCGCTTGCGGTCGTCGCGGCGCTGGCGACTGCGATTGGCGTCCTGCTCCCGCGCCTCCGGTAGGGCCGGACCGCCAAACCGGCGGAACCATCTTTGCACCTGGTGCGCCGGGCTCCCGAGGGAGCCCGGCGC
>JAYQOZ010000231.1:2860-4318 GCA_038145035.1 Gemmatimonadaceae bacterium
CCGGGCGGGCGGGACGCCAAAGCGGGCGCAACCTTATCCCCCCCGGGGGCGGGGGGCCCCGGCGGGCGGCGGGCGCGTCGTGGTCATTGCGGGTGCGACATTGCAAGGCGATGATGCCGCCGGCCTTGGATCGGTGACACGAGAGTACGCCGTTCCGCGTAGCCTCCGGCGATGACGGCACCCCGATTGCTCGCCGTGATGGCGGAACGATTGGCACTGCGGCACGCCAGTCTGCGGACCGTAGAGGCGTACACGGACTGGGTGCGGCGCTACGTGCGGTTCCACGGAGGCCGACACCCGCGGCAGCTCGGGGAACGCGAGATGACGGCCTTCCTGTCATATCTGGCAACCGAGCGCCGCGTGGCCGCCTCCACCCAGAACCAGGCGCTCGCAGCGCTGCTCTTTCTCTACCGGGACGTCCTGGACATCACCGTCGGCTGGCTCGACACGATGGTGCGTGCCAAGCGGCCGGCACGGGTGCCGACCGTGCTCAGCCGCGACGAGGCGCGCAGGGTGCTCGAGGCGATGCGCGGCGTGCCACAGCTCGCCGCGATGGTGCTCTACGGCGCCGGACTCCGGGTGGGAGAAGTGTGCGCGTTGCGACTGAAGGACGTGGACCTCGACCGGCGCGAGCTCGTCGTGCGGCAGGGCAAGGGCGGGCGCGATCGGCTCACGATGCTCCCGGAATCGCTGATTGAACCGCTGCACGCACAGATGGCTCGCGTGCGCGCCCTGCACCGGCGCGACCTCGCCGCCGGACGCGGGCACGTCATGCTGCCGTACGCGCAGGCACGCAAGGCGCCGAGTGCGGCACGGGACGTGCGCTGGCAGTGGGTGTTCCCGGCCACGCGATCCTATCGTGACCCCGGCACTGGGCACTGGGTGCGCCACCACCTGCACGTGACGGTCATCCAGCGGGCGGTCGCGGAGGCCGCCCGTTCCGCAGCAGTCAACAAGCGCGTGAGCTGCCACACGTTCCGGCACTCGTTCGCCACCCACCTGCTGGAAGCCGGCTATGACATCCGCACGGTGCAGGAGCTGCTGGGGCACCGGGACGTCAAGACGACAATGATCTACACCCACGTCCTCAATCGCGGCGGCCGCGGAGTGCGCAGCCCGTTGGACGCGCTTGAGCTGCCCGACCGAGCTGCCGACACCCAGCGGCCCCACGCGACAACCCCCACGGCCCCGGATGCTCACGCTCCCACCCACGTTAGGCTGACCGACGACCGCAGTCTAACGTCCCGCCGCCTGATCGACGGCCGCGCACTCAAGTCCAGCTGGCGCAACGACCTGCGGCGTTGAATATTGGCGGACACGCAGGGTGATAGGCGAACCCCGCCGGGCAGGCTATCGATCGCCCGGCAGGGCTAACACCCTGTCGAATCGTCGTTATGGCGACCCAGCTGACACTGGCCCAACTCACACATCACACGCTGCTTTAGCGAGCATCAACAG
>JAYQOZ010000232.1:0-4286 GCA_038145035.1 Gemmatimonadaceae bacterium
GCCCACGCCGCGGGCTATGGGCCCGTGCTCCTCTCGCGCACGAGCCTGACGGGCGATGCGACGGCGGCCGGCCGCGTGCTCGCGCACTCGACGGCACGCGCGGCCCGCGGCAGCTGCCTCATCTGGGGCGGCGAGACGACGGTGCGCCTGCCGGAGGCTCATGGGCTTGGGGGACGCTGCCAACAGCTGGCGCTGGCGGCCGCGGAGAGCTTCGATGATCTCGCGCTCGAGGGCACCTGGCTGCTCGCCGCCGGCACGGACGGCCGCGACGGTCCCGCGCCGGCCGCAGGGGCGCTGATTCACGCCGGCACCTGGCGGCAGAGCGCGGCGCAGGGCGCTCGCCCGTCCCGCGCGTTGCAGCGCTGCGACGCGTTCGGCGCCCTCTCGGAGGTCGGTGCCATCCTTCCGGCCCGCGTGACAGGCACCAATGTCATGGACATCGTGGTAGCGGTGCGCGGCTGACCCGGCGAAATTCCGCCGCATGTCCGCCACCGCCCCGTTTACCGTCGCCGTCATCCAGGACGGCGTGCTGCCGACCAAGGCTGCCACCCTCGCCGCCACCATCACGCGAATCCGCGAGGCGGCCGCCAAGGGCGCGCAGGTGATCCTGTTGAAGGAACTCTTCGACGCGCCGTACTTCTGCAAGAGGCTCGACGCCTCGCGCTTCGACCTCGCCGAGCCGGTGCCGGGACCGACCGTGGATGCCCTCGCGGCCCTGGCGCGTGAACTCGCGGTCGTGATCGTCGTGCCGCTCTACGAGAGGCAGGCCGCCGGGGTGTACCGCAACAGCGCGGTGGTGATCGACGCAGACGGCACGCCGCTCGGCGTGTACCGCAAGATGCACATCCCGCACGACCCGATGTTCGAGGAGAAGTACTACTTCGCCCCCGGTGAGAGCGACCGCCCGCTGCAGCCCGCCGGCATGCGCGGCCCGGACGGCGAGGCCGGCGGCTTCATGGTCTGGCAGACGCGCTACGCCACCATCGGCGTGCTCATCTGCTGGGACCAGTGGTATCCCGAGGCGGCGCGGATCACGGCGCTCCTCGGGGCGGACCTCCTCGTATATCCGACGGCCATCGGCTGGCATCCCGCCGAGAAGGCCCAGTGGGGCGCCGCCCAGGTGGACGCCTGGCGCACGGCGCAGCGCGCGCACGCCATCGCGAACGGCGTGTTCGTGGCGGCGTCGAACCGCGTGGGACTCGAGCCCGAGGCGGGCACGGATGGCATCGAGTTCTTCGGGCACTCGTTCGTGGTCGACCCCTACGGGCGTTATCTCGCGCAGGCGGAGACCGGCGAGACCACGCTCATCGCGACCTGCGACCCGGCGCTCATCGAGTACACGCGGCGCAACTGGCCCTTCCTCAGGGACCGGCGCGTGGACGCCTACGAGCCGATCCTCTCGCGTTGGCTCGGCTCCTGAGCGCCGGCCGATGAGCGACAGGCCCCCGCCGCTGCGCTGGCCCGCGGAGTGGGAGCGGCACGACGCGACCTGGATCGCGTGGCCGCACCACGAGCCCGACTGGCCCGGCAAGTTCGGCCCCATCCCCTGGGTATACGCCGAGATTGCGCGCCTGCTCGCCGCGCACGAGCGCGTGCACATCCTCGTGCACGACGAGAAGACCGAGGAGGAGGCCTGGCACTGCCTGCGGATGCACGAGGTCAGGACGTCGCGCATCCACCTGCACCTCTGCCCGACCGATCGCGTGTGGCTGCGCGACTCGGCACCGACGATGGTGCACGACGCGGACGGCAGGGTCCGACACGTGCACTGGGACTTCAACGCCTGGGCGAAGTACGACAACTTCGGACGGGACCGTGAGATCGGGACGTTCATCGCCGCGCACACCGGCATCCCGCGCGACGAACCGCAGCGGCCGGACGGCAAGGGCCGCGTGGTCCTCGAGGGCGGCGGCATTGAGACCGACGGGCGCGGCACGATGCTCGTGACCGAGGAGTGGCTGCTCTCCGATGTGCAGGTGCGGAATCCCGGCCTGGCCCGTGCCGACTACGAGCGCATCTTCCGCGAGGCGCTCGGCTGCACGCGTACCATCTGGCTCGGCGAGGGCTGCGTGGGGGACGACACCCACGGCCACGTGGATGACATCGCGCGCTTCGTGGCGCCCGGCGTGATGGTGCTCGCCCACGAGGAGGATCCGGCCGACGAGAACCACGTGCGCTCGGCGGACAACCTGCGACGTTTGGAGGGCGCCGTGGACGCCACGGGAGCGCCGATCCGCGTCGTGACGCTGCCCTATCCCCGCCCGGTGATCATGGACGGCGCACGGCTGCCGGCCAGCTACGCGAACTTCTACATCGCGAACGGCGTGGTGCTGGTCCCGACCTTCAACGACCCAAACGACCGCATCGCCCTCAACACCCTCGCAGAACTGTTGCCCGACCGACAGGTTGTGGGAATCCACGCGGTTGACCTTGTCTGGGGGCTCGGGACCTTGCACTGCCTCACGCAGCAGCAGCCAGCGGCTCGCCGATCGCGCCGCGCCAGGCACGGATGAGCGGGGCCGAGCTCGCGCTGCAGGAACTCCACGCGTCCGGTGGCGTGAACGGTCCTCCGGGGGCACCGCTGCCGCACGATGACGGCGGCGTCCGCACACGCGCCGCCTGCGAGGAGATGTCGGGGGCCGCCGATGCCTTGCCGCAGGGCTCCGTGCACCTGCGGCAGGTCGTGGCGGGGCTGCCGCGCGGATGACGACGGCCGCCAACCCGCTCGCGCCGGTGCGCGATGGCACCCCGGCGGTGGTCCTGCTCAGCGGCGGGCTCGATTCCACCACCGTGCTGGCGATGGCGACGCACGCGGGTTACACGGTGAACGCACTCACGTTTCGCTATGGCCAGCGCCACGGCGTGGAGATTGCGCGGGCGCGGGCCATCGCCGCGCACTGGAAGGTGGCCCGGCACGTGGTGGCCGACATCGACCTGCGCGCCTTCGGCGGCTCCGCGCTCACCGGTGATATCGCCGTGCCCAAGGACCGTGATCACGCCGCCATCGGCGACGGCATCCCGGTGACCTATGTGCCGGCGCGCAACACAATCTTCCTCTCGTTCGCACTGGCCTGGGCGGAGACGCTGTCGGCCAGTGACATCCTGATCGGGGTCAACGCGCTGGACTACAGCGGCTATCCCGACTGTCGGCCGGAGTACGTCGCGGCGTTCGAGCGGATGGCGAACCTGGCCACGAAGGCTGGGGTTGAGGGGAGGATGCGGACGCGGATCCTGTCGCCGCTCATGCAGCTCGACAAGGCCGGGATCATCCGGGCGGGGCGGGCGCTGGGCGTGGACTATGGGATGACCATCTCCTGCTACGACCCCAGCCCGGCGGGCGAGCCCTGCGGCCGTTGCGACGCCTGCCTGCTCCGCGCCAAGGGGTTCGCCGAGGCCGGTTAGATTGCGCGGGGGAGCTCCGCGCCATGTATACGATCAAGGAAATCTTCTACACGCTGCAGGGTGAGGGCGCGCAGGCCGGACGGCCGGCCGTGTTCTGCCGCTTTGCGGGCTGCAATCTCTGGAGCGGTCGCGAGGCGGACCGCGCCACGGCGGTGTGCAGCTTCTGCGACACCGACTTCGTGGGAGTGGGGCCCGATGGCGGGAGGTTTGCGACCGCCGACGAGCTCGCGGATGCCGTTGCCCGTCAGTGGCCGACCGGGGCCGGCGGCCGCCCGTACGTGGTGTGCACCGGCGGCGAGCCCCTGCTCCAGCTGGACGAGCCGGCCATCGCCGCACTGCACGCGCGCGGCTTCGAGGTGGCGGTGGAGACCAACGGCACGCAGCCGCTGCCGCCGGGCCTCGACTGGGTCTGCGTGAGCCCCAAGGCCGATGCCCCGCTGGTTGCCACGCGCGGGGACGAGCTGAAGCTCGTCTTTCCGCAGCCGACGGCCGCCCCCGAGCGCTTCGCGGGCCTCGAGTTCCGCCACTTTTTCCTCCAGCCCATGGACGGGCCGCAGGTGGCCGGGGCGACAGCGGCGGCGGTGGCCTATTGCCTCGCGCACCCCCAGTGGCGCCTTTCCGTGCAGACGCACAAGGCGCTCGGAATCCGTTAGTCCCCCCCCCCGCCTTGGGAAGGGGGAGAGAGCCGGCCAACAATAGAGTGTGACCGAGGATTGACGGATTCGTCTAGGGAGCGGATGTTTCAGCGTCTGTCGGAGGTGTGACGTCCGTCACGCACCCAGGCAGGGACCCACCCGGGTTCCGAAAGACCCCCCTTCCGCTTCGAGGGAAGTCTCGTATGCGAATTCGTTTCGTCAGCAGGTGGCTTGCGGTCGTCGCCTTCT
>JAYQOZ010000233.1:0-830 GCA_038145035.1 Gemmatimonadaceae bacterium
GGGCGACGTCGGCTCGTGAGCGCGTGGGCCTCGGCGATGCCGTGGTGTCCGGCTGGAACGCGACCTGGGCCATGGCCGGCAGCGTCGTGCAGGTGCTGGGCGGGCTCTTCCGGGGCAGCGTGTCGGTGTCCCAACTGGGCGGGCCGGTGGAGATTGCCCGCGCAAGCGTCGCGGCGGCGCAGACCGGGCTGGAAAACCTCTGGGCCCTGGTGGCCTTCCTGAGCATCAACCTGGCCGTGCTGAACCTGCTGCCGATTCCGCTGCTGGACGGCGGGCAGGTGCTGCTGAACCTCGTCGAGGGGGCACTCCGGCGGCAGCTGCCGGACGCGGTGCGGGAGTGGTATGCGCGGATCGGCCTGGTGGCGATCCTCGTCCTGTTCCTGACCGTGACCTTCAACGACCTGAAGCGCCTCGCGCTGGGGTGGTTCGGCGGCGCCTGAGGGCCCCCTTTACAGCCTCGTGCAGGGAGCCTAAGTTTCTGTGCTACCAAGGATTAGGCTTACACAGCACTGCGCAGCGCAGGCAAGGAATTCTGATGGCGTTTGTCAAGACGGCGGTGATTGAGAAGCACCGCCAGCACGAGACCGACACGGGCTCGGCCCAGGTGCAGATCGCGGTCCTCACTGAGCGTATCAACTACCTCACGGATCACTTCCGCGCGCACCACAAGGACCATCACGGCCGTCGCGGCCTCCTCAAGATGGTCGGCAAGCGTCGCCGCCTCCTCGACTACCTGAAGAAGACCAACGTCGAAGAGTACCGCCGCATCGTCGCGGACCTCGGCCTGCGCTACTGAGCGCATCACCCCCACGGGCGCGCGACCGCAATAC
>JAYQOZ010000233.1:840-4273 GCA_038145035.1 Gemmatimonadaceae bacterium
GCTCCGGGGGGCAGCACCCCCGCGGGCGCTCCACCGCAATACCGCGGATCGCGCGCTTCGTGCACAGCAGAGAGAAAAAACAGAAATGATGCATCGTATCGAGCGGACCTTCGCTGGCCGCCCCCTCATCATCGAGACCGGGCGCATGGCCAAGCAGGCCGCCGGGTCCGCCCTGGTGACGTATGGCGAGACCGTCCTGCTCGCCGCCGTCACCGTGAGCGACAGGAAGAGCCCGCTGCCCTTCTTCCCGCTGACCGTCGAGTACAAGGAGAAGATGTACGCCTCGGGCAAGATCCCGGGCGGCTTCATAAAGCGCGAAGGCCGGCCCCGCGACGAGGAGATCCTCTCCTGCCGCATCATCGACCGGTCCATCCGCCCGCTGTTCCCGGAAGGCTTCCAGAACGAGGTCCAGGTCGTCATCTACGTCCTGTCCGCGGACCGGGAAAATGACCACGACGTGCTCGGCCTGATCGCCACGTCGTTCGCCCTCTCCTCGAGCAAGATCCCGTGGGCCGGCCCGATCGCCGGCGTCCGCGTGGGACGCGTCGAGGGAAAGTGGGTGCTGAACCCAACCTTCCAGGCGCTCGAGTTCTCCGACATCGACATGATCGTCGCCGGCTCGGCCGACTCGATCATGATGGTCGAGGGCGGCGCGCTCGAGGTCTCCGAGGACGACATCGTGGAGGCGCTCAAGGTGGCCCAGAAGGGCATCGGTGAGCTCGTCGGTATGCAGGAGGAGCTCCTCAAGAAGGCCGGCACCAAGGAGAAGATGGCCTGGACCGGCACCGAGATCCCGGACGACGTGCGCAAGACGGTCACGAAGGCCGCCGAGAAGCGCATCGAGGCCGCGATCAACCAGAAGGACAAGGCCACGCGCATCCAGGCCGTCGAGAGGGTGAAGGACGAGGTGAAGGCGGAGATGGTCGAGGTGCTCGACCCCGCGCACCACGGCCTCGTCGGCACCATCGTGGGTGACATCGAGTACAATGCGCTGCGCGCGCAGGTGCTCGACACCGGCCTCCGCGTGGATGGCCGCAAGCCGAACGTCGTGCGCGACATCTCCGTCGATACCGGCGTGCTGCCGCGCACCCACGGCTCGGCGCTGTTCACCCGCGGCCAGACGCAGGCGCTGGTGGTCGCCACGCTGGGCACCGCCAACGACGTGCAGCGCATGGACAACATCGACGTCTCCAACGAGACGACGAAGTCCTTCATGCTGCACTACAACTTCCCGCCGTTCTCGACGGGCGAGGCCAAGCCGATGCGCGGCACCGGCCGTCGTGAGATCGGTCACGGGGCCCTCGCCGAGCGCGCCATCCAGGGCGTGCTGCCGGCCTTCGAGGAGTTCCCGTACACGATCCGCATCGTGTCCGAGATCCTCGAGTCCAACGGCAGCTCCTCGATGGCCTCCATCTGCGGCGGCTCGCTGGCCTGCTTCGACGCGGGCATCCCGCTCAAGGCGCCGGTGGCCGGCGTCGCGATGGGCCTGATCAAGGAAGGCAAGAAGTACGCAATCCTCACCGATATCCTCGGCACCGAGGACCACCTCGGCGACATGGACTTCAAGGTCGCGGGCACCGAGACCGGCATCACGTCCATCCAGATGGACATCAAGATCCAGGGCCTCGACCTCAAGATCATGACCGAGGCGCTGGCACAGGCCCGTGAGGGCCGCCTGCACATCCTCGGCGAGATGCACAAGGCGCTGCCGACCGTCCGTCCGGACCTGTCGCCCTGGGCACCGCGCATCGTCACGATGACGATCAATCCCGAGAAGATTGGTGACCTCATCGGCCCGAAGGGCAAGACGATCCGCGGAATCCAGGACGAGACCGGTGCCGAGCTCACGGTGGACGACTCGGGCCTGGTCACCATCGCCGCCGTCGGCGGCGAGGCCATGGAGCGGGCGCGCCAGATGGTGCAGGCCATCACGGCCGAGCCGGTGGTGGGCGAGACCTACCAGGGCACCGTGAAGTCGGTGACGGCCTTCGGCGCCTTCATCGAGATCATGCCGGGCACCGAGGCCCTGCTGCACGTCTCGGAGATGCGCCACCACCGCGTCGAGAAGCCGGAGGACATCGTCAAGAAGGGCGAGACGGTGACCGTCAAGCTGATCGACCGCGACGAGCGTGGCCGCCTGCGCCTGTCCATGAAGGCGCTGCTGCCGAAGCCCGAGGGGGCCGAGGCTGCTTCGGCGGCCGAGGGCGAGGCGGCGGGCGTCGGGGCGGGCGCCGAGGGTGGCGAGCGCAGCGAGCGTTCCTCTTCCGCGCGGAGCGACCGTCCACGTGGCGATCGCGGCGGGCGTGGCGGGCGCGGGGGTCGCGGCCGCGAGTGACCGAGGCGTCCGTGGCAATCGTCCCGGAGCGGGGCGTGCGGCGGACCGTCCTCCCGAATGGACTGACCGTACTCTCGGAGCAGATGCCGGGAGTGCGGTCGGTTGCGTTGGGGGCCTGGGTCCGCGCCGCGTCGCTGCACGAGCCGCGCGAGAAGATGGGCGTCTCGCATTTCCTCGAGCACATGGTGTTCAAGGGCAGCGAGCGCCGCAGCGCCAAGGAACTGGCGCTGTCGCTGGAGTCGCTGGGGGGCTCGCTCGACGCCTACACGGCGCGCGAGCACACGTCCTACCAGGCCCGGGTGCTCGCCGCGCACCTGCCGCAGGCTGCCGCCGTGATGTTCGACCGGATGTTCCGGCCGCAGCTCCGGGAGAGCGACCTTGAGCTGGAGCGCGGGGTGATCCTCGAGGAGCTGTCGATGGTCGAGGACACACCGGATGACATCGTCTTCGAGATTCACGGGGAGACGATGTGGGGCGAGCACCCCTACGGGTACTCGATCCTGGGCACGCTGGAGACCGTCGAGGCGCTGGGCGTGGACGACCTTCGGGCGCTGCATCGACGCGCCTACCGCCCGGAACGGGTGGTGGTGGCGGCCTCCGGCAACGTGGCCCACGAGCAGTTGCTGGCGGTGCTGTCGGCCGCCGGCTGGGCGGACCTCAAGGGTAACGGCCCCATGGAGCCCATGCCGGTGCCGGCCGCCGTGGCCGCCGCGCCGAGCGAGCGCTCGGTGGAGCGCGACATCCACCAGACGCACCTGGTGATGGGCAACGTCACCGTGCCGCATGCCGACGAGCGCCGGCACGCCCTGCAGCTGGTGAACTCGCTCTTTGGTGGCGGCATGAGCTCGCGGCTGTTCCAGCGGGTGCGCGAGGAGCTGGGCCTGGCCTACTCGGTGCACAGCTTCCAAAGCTTTCACGTGACGGCGGGTACCCAGGGCATCTATCTTGGATGTGCCCCCGAAAAGGTCGAGGACGCCCTCGGCGCCGTCAGGAGCGAGCTGGCGCTGCTGCAGGTGGCCGGCCTCACCGCCGAGGAACTGGCGATGGGCAAGCAGCAGCTGAAGGGGCAGATCACGCTGTCGATGGAGAGCGTTGGGG
>JAYQOZ010000234.1:0-4267 GCA_038145035.1 Gemmatimonadaceae bacterium
GCCTTGAGAAAGGCCTCCTTGAAGGTACGGCCGATCGCCATGGCCTCACCCACCGACTTCATCTGGGTGGTGAGGGTCTTGTCCGCCTGCGGAAACTTCTCGAAGTTCCACCGCGGGAACTTCACGACCACGTAGTCGATCGTCGGCTCGAAGGACGCCGGTGTCAGGCGCGTGATGTCGTTCGGAATCTCGTCCAGGTGGTACCCGAGCGCGAGCTTCGCGGCGATCTTCGCGATCGGGAACCCGGTCGCCTTCGACGCCAGCGCGGAGGACCGCGACACGCGCGGGTTCATCTCGATGGCGACGATGCGCCCGTCCTGCGGGTTGATCGCGAACTGGATGTTCGACCCGCCGGTCTCGACCCCGACCCGGCGGATGATGCGGCGGCCCATGTCCCGCATCCGCTGGTATTCCTTGTCGGTGAGCGTCAGCGCCGGCGCCACGGTGATGGAGTCCCCCGTGTGGACGCCCATCGCGTCGATGTTCTCGATCGAGCAGATGACGACGAAGTTGTCGGCGACATCCCGCATCACCTCGAGCTCGAACTCCTTCCACCCGATGACGGACTCCTCAACCAGGATCTCGTGCACCGGGCTCAGGCTCAGGCCGCGGCCGGCGATGTCCCTGAACTCCTCGATGTTGTAGGCGATGCCCCCGCCGACGCCGCCCATAGTGAACGACGGACGGATGATGGCCGGGAAGCCAACCTCCTCGACGAAGGCGAGGGCCTCCTCCATGGAGCGGGCGACGCCGCTGCGTGGCACCTCGACGCCGACATCCTTCATCGCGTTCTTGAAGAGCAGGCGGTCCTCGGCGACCTTGATCGCGTCGATCGAGGCGCCGATCAGGCGGACGCCGTACTTCTCCAGCGTGCCGCGCTCGGCCAGCGCCACCGCGAGGTTCAGCGCCGTCTGTCCCCCGACGGTCGGCAGCACGGCGTCTGGCCGCTCCTGCGCGATGATCTGCTCGGCCAGTTCCGGCGTCAGCGGCTCGACGTAGGTCCGATCCGCCATCTCGGGGTCGGTCATGATCGTCGCCGGGTTGCTGTTGATCAGGATGACCCGAAGACCCTCCGCACGGAGCGCCTTGCACGCCTGCGTGCCGGAGTAGTCGAACTCGCAGGCCTGGCCGATGACGATCGGCCCGGATCCAATGACCAGGACGCTGTGGATGTCCGTCCGCCTCGGCACCGCTACCGGCCCTCCATCGCGGCCACGAACTGCGCGAACAGGTAGTCGGCATCGTGCGGCCCGGGTGACGCCTCGGGATGGTACTGCACCGAGAACACGGGCCGGTCGACGTGGCGGAACCCTTCCACCGTGCCGTCGTACAGGTTGGTGTGGGTGACCGACAGCCCGGCGGGCAGCGATTCGGGATCCACGGCGAAGCCGTGGTTCTGCGAGGTGATCTCGACCTTGCCCGTCGCGTGGTCCTTCACCGGATGGTTGCCGCCCCGGTGGCCGAACTTCAGCTTGAAGGTCCGGGCGCCGGAGGCGAGGCCGAGAATCTGGTGCCCCAGGCAGATGCCGAACACGGGCACGTCGGCCCGCAGCACCTCCCGGACCTGCTCGATGGCGTAGGGCACGGCAGCCGGGTCGCCGGGGCCGTTGCTCAGGAACACGCCGTCGGGGCGGCTGGCCAGAACGTCGGCAGCCGGCGTGGAGGCCGGATACACCGTGACGTCGCAGCCGTAGGCGGCCAGGCGCCGCAGGATGTTGAACTTCACGCCGAAGTCGTACGCCGCGACGCGCAGGGGCCGGCCTGACCGCCCGCCCGGCGCGACCGCGAACTCGGCATGGTCGCTCTCACCCCACGCGGCCGCCCGGTCCCGCCAGGCGTACGGCGCGGCGCAGGTCACCGTGCCCACCAGGTCCGTGCCCTCCATCCGGGGAATCGCCCGCGCCTTCTCCACCAGCTCGTGGGGATCGACCGAACCGGTCGCGATGACGCCACGCATGACCCCGCTGGACCGCAGCAGCCGCGTCAGGGCGCGGGTGTCCACCTCGGCGATCGCCACGATCCCGTGGCGCGTGAGGTACTCGCGCAGCGAGTGGGTTGACCGCCAGTTGCTGGCCAGCGGCGACTGCTCGCGCAGGACGAAGCCCGCCGCCCGCGGCGTCTCCGACTCCGCATCGCCCGGCGTGGTGCCGTAGTTGCCCATCTGCGGGGCGGTCATGGTGACAATCTGGCCCGCGTACGAAGGGTCCGTGAGGATCTCCTGGTAGCCGGTCATGCTCGTGTTGAACACGACTTCGCCGCGCGCCTCTCCGGCCGCGCCGGCGGCGACACCCTTCAGAAAGGTGCCGTTTTCGAGTGCGAGAACAGCGTTCATCAACCTACAGGCGCGTGTGATGGAACAGGTGGAAATACGGCGGGGTCACTGACAGCGGATCGTAACACGTACGCTTGACACTCCGAGAACCCTCTGCGACAGTCGAACCGCACCCCGCGCATGACCACCGACACCGCCGCGCCGGCAAATGCGCCGACGTCCCTCGACATCCGGACGCTCAGCCACACGACCCCGCTCGCGCGAGACTACGCCTGGGACTTCACCCGCCTGGCGGCCTTCTTCAGCGGCGACCCGGCACGGCCGGACGCGTGGCGAGAGCTGATCCCGCGGGTCCTCGGCCATCCCGTGCACGATGCGGCCGCCCGCCGGCGGCTCGCCGCCATCCTCGCGGACCAGCAGGCGGCCCGTGGCGCCCCGGCCCCGGCGCGCGCCGCTGCCGCGAGCCTGGGCCGGACCGACACCGTCACGGTCGTCACCGGGCAGCAGGCCGGGCTGTTCGGCGGTCCGATTTACACGCTGCTCAAGGCCGCCTCGGCGATCGCCATCGCCCGCCGAGTCGAGCAGGAGTTCGGCACGCCGGCCGTCCCGGTGTTCTGGGTGGACGTCGAGGATCACGACTGGGCGGAGGTCCGCTCGTGCGCGGTCCTGACCGCGGAGGACACGGTCGCCACCGCCAGCGTCCCCGATCTCCCGGGCGCCGGGAGCCGCCCCGTGGGGCAGCTCACCCTGGAGGCCTCCATCGCGGACGTGTTCACGACGCTGGAGCAGGCGCTGCCGCCCACGCCGTTCACGGCCGACGTCCTGGCTGCGCTGCGGGAGGCCTATCGGCCGGGCACCGGCTACGGCCGCGCCTGTGCCGCATGGATTGAGTCGGTGCTGGGACCGCACGGCCTGGTCGTCTTCGAGTCCGACGATCCGGCCGCCAAGGCCCTGGTCGCCCCGCTGCTGGCCCGCGAGGCGGCCACCGCGCCCCGCACGTCCCGCCTGGCGGCGGAAGCCGGCCGGGCACTGACCGCTCTCGGCTACCACGCACAGGTGCAACCGGCGGAGGACGCCGCGGCCCTTTTCTCCCTCGCCGGGGGACGCGAGAGCGTCAGCGTCGGGGACGGCTCCGTCCGCGTCGGCGGCTCGACCGTCGCCCGGGAGGAGTTCGCGGCGCAGGTCACCGCCGCGCCCGAGGCGTACGGGCCGAACGTCCTCCTGCGGCCGCTCGTCCAGGACACGCTGTTCCCCACTGTCTGCTACGTGGCCGGCCCGGGCGAGCTCGCCTACCTGGCCCAGCTGAAGGCCGTGTACGACGCGCACGACGTGCCCATGCCCCTGGTGCAGCCGCGCGCCTCGGCCACCTTTCTCGACAGCAACGCGGCCCGGTTCATGGCCCGCCACCGGCTCGGCCTGGAGACCTTTGCCGCGCAGGACGAGCGGGCGCTCAACGATCTGCTGGCGGCCCAGCTGCCCGCGGAGGTGGACGCCTCGGCCGAGGACGCCGCCACGGGGATCGCCCGCCTGATGGACGCGCTGGCCGCCGTCGTCCCTGCGGTCGACGCGACACTTGAAGGGGCCGTTCGGTCCTCGGCCGGCCGGATGCAGGACGACCTCAAGAAGCTGCGGGGCAAGATCCTGCAGGCCGCCAAGCGCAAGGACGAGACGCTCCGCCGGCAATACCGCCATACCCAGGTGCAATCCTTTCCCGATGGCGGACCACAGGAGCGGCAACTGGGCCTCGTCGTCCTGCTGAACCGCGTTGGCCCGGCTCTTGTAGACCGTCTGCTGTCCGACGTCCCGCCGGTCACCGGCCATCACTGGCTCGTGACCCTCTAGGGCGCGGCCGGGAGACGCTGGAAACCAGAGACCGTGCCCAGGGAAACACCGCCCCAGTCCCGCCGGCCACCCGCCGCACCGGCCCGGCGCCGCGCCGCGCGCGCGCGCCGCCTGCCGTGGCTGCGCATCCTGCTCGGCGTCACGGGGGTGGCG
>JAYQOZ010000235.1:0-4259 GCA_038145035.1 Gemmatimonadaceae bacterium
GGGCCGGTTTGGCCGGCCTTGCCGCCGCCCGAAGCTGCGCCCGGGCTGGCCTCAACACCCTGCTCCTCGAATCCGCCGATGTCCCGGGCGGGCGTGTCGCGACGGACGTCGTCGAGGGCTTCCAGCTCGACCGCGGCTTCCAGGTGCTGCTGGACTCGTATCCCGAGGCGCGGCAGGCGCTGGACGTCCCCGCCCTCGACCTCCGGCCCTTCGCGCCTGGCGCCCTGGTGTGGCGTGGCAGCGGCTTCGCCCAAATTGCCGACCCCTGGCGCGACGTGATCGCGGGAGTGCGCTCGCTGGTCTCGGGCGTGTTCTCGCCCGGCGATGCCTGGCGTATGCTCCGGCTGCGCCGCGACGCCCTGCAGCGCCTGCGCCCCGCGCCGGTCGCGCGCGCCGCCGTCACCACCGCCGACGCGCTCGCGGCCCGCGGCTTCTCGGAGCGCGCCCTCAACGGCTTCTTCCGTCCCTTCTTCGGCGGGGTCTTCCTCGACCCTGAGCTCGGCGCGCCGGTGCAGTGGTTTGAGTTCCTCTTCGCCATGTTCGCCGTGGGTCGTGCCACCCTACCGGCCGCTGGCATGCGTGCGATCCCGCTCCAGCTGGCCGCCGCGCTCCCGGGTGGCGTGCTGCGCACGGGCCAGCGCGTGCATTCGCTGCGCGAGGGCAAGGTCGAACTGGCGTCCGGCGAGACGATTGAGACGCGCACCGTGGTCCTCGCCACCGACGCACGGCAGGCGGCCGTGCTCGCCCCAGGCATCGGCGCGCCGGCCTGGGCGGGCTGCACGACGCTGTACTACGCGGCGCCGCGGTCGCCGCTGGATCGGTCCATGCTGGTGCTCGATGGCGAGAGCCGTCGCGGGCCCATCAACCACGTCTGCGTCCCCAGCGACATCGCGCCGTCGTACGCGCCGGCGGGCCAGGCGCTCATCTCAGCGACCGCCCTTGGCACGCAGCCGCATGACGACACGGCGCTCGATCGCGCCGCACGTGCGCAGCTGGCGCGCTGGTTCGGGGGCCAGGTGCAGGAGTGGCGGCTGCTGCGCACCAGCCGCGTGGCCCACGCGCTGCCGCGCCTGCTGCCACAGGCCGATGCGCAGGCGGAGACGCTCCGGCTCGCCCCGTCGCTCTATGCCTGCGGCGACTATCTCGAGACGCCGTCCATCAACGGGGCGCTGCGCAGCGGGCGCCGCGCCGCCGAGACCCTGCTCGACGACCTCGGGGTCGCGCGGCCGAGCGGGGCTTCCGCCTGATGCTCAGGCCGCGTCCATGACGCCGCAGCCCAGCTGCTGGGCGTGGCTGGTCGCGAAGATGCCCGTGGGCATCCGGTAGATCCCGGGGATCAGGTTGGCGAGCACGAGATTCCGCGCATCCTGGCGCGGGATCTTGCGATGGTTGGCGATGCGTCCCGAGAAGTTTGTGAGCGCGAGGTCGCAGGCCAGTACGATGACACCGCGGCTGATCAGCGTGTCAAGCGCCCCATCCGGCCAGGTCAGGGCGTGCCCGGCACCCACCGGCACGTTCATGAAGGGGTTCCGCCTCGCCGGCTCGCCACTCACGGGATCCTTCAGCTCCGTCACCTCGGCCAGCCACCCGTCCGCCCAGAGCGAATCGTTCATGACCATGGGGACAGCCGCGTGGCGGATGGTGAGAACCGCCGTCACGTCCGCGTCGCCAAGGCCATAGATGGCGTTGTAGCCGGCGATGAACGACCGGGCCTGATGCAGGCAGACGCCCTCGGCGACCGCATACGCGTCGAAGCACATACGGTACTTGCCAGTGACGCGCTCGGTCCAGGACATGTCCCAGTCGCCCTGCTGCGCCGTCGGCGGCATGTCTCCGGCAGCGAGGGGGCCCGCGGCAGTCAGGGAACCGGCGGCGATGAGGGAGGCCTGACGGAGGAAGTCGCGACGCTGGGTCATGATTCGGGACGTGGTGTGGGAGACGTCTCGCCTGCGGACTCCTCCACGCTACTCGCGGTGCGGTCCTCGCGCCACATCAGCAGCGCCAGGAGCAGCGCTCCAACCGTGACGCCCATGTCGGCCACGTTGAAGGTCCAGAAGCGCCAGGACGCAGTGCCCACGTCAATGAAGTCCACCACGCCCTTGGTGTGCCGCAGGCGGTCCAGCAGGTTCCCCAGGGCGCCGGCCGCGATGAGGCCCAGCGCGAACGGCGCGGCGCGCTCCCCGGGCTGCGCCTGGCGGTATAGATAGAACAGGTAGCCGACCATCAGCACGGCGATGCCGCTGAACACGGCACGCGACGCATCACCGAGCGAGAGGTTCATCGCCGCCCCGGTGTTGTAGGTCAGCGTCCAGCGCAGCCAGTGGCCCACCGCTTCCTCGGGCAGGTGCATCGTCAGCGCCTGTTCGGCCCAGCGCTTGGTCGCAATGTCGGCCGCGACGACGAGGAGCAGCGTCGACCAGAAGGTCAGGTCGCGGCGGCTGGAGGCAGTCGGTTCGAGCAGTTCGGGTGCGGTCATGCTTCCGGGAGAACGGGTTGCGGCAGTCGCGTAACTTACGCAGGTCCCACCCTCGGATGTACGCCGACGCCCCCATCCCGGTTTCTTCCCTGCCCCGCCTGCACCACGCACCCGCCCTGCCGATCGACGCGCTGCTGCCCGATGTCGGGACGGCACTCGCGACGCGTGGCGTCGCGGTGGTGGTCGCGGCACCGGGGGCCGGCAAGACCACCCGCCTGCCGCTTGCGCTCCTCGACGCGTCCTGGCGTGGCGACGGCCGGATCCTCGTGCTCGAGCCCCGTCGGATCGCCGCCCGCGCCGCCGCCCAGCAGATGGCCTCGCTGCTCGGCGAGCGCGTGGGCGAGACCGTCGGCTATCGGGTGCGACTCGAGTCGCGCGTCGGCCCGCGCACCCGGATCGAGGTCGTGACCGAGGGCATCCTCACCCGGATGGTGCAGGACGACCCCTCGCTCGACGGCGTCGCCGCGCTGTGCTTTGACGAGTTCCACGAGCGACACCTGCCCAGCGACCTCGGCCTCGCCCTCGTGATGGAGTCGCGCGCCGTGCTGCGCCCGGACCTGCGCCTGCTCGTGATGTCGGCCACGCTGGAGCCGGCGCCGGTGGCGCGGCTCCTGGGCGGCAGCGATGGCCCGGACGCCCCCGTGCTCGTGAGTGAAGGACGGAGCTTTCCCGTCACCACCGAGTGGCGCCCGCCTCGGGACGGCGTTCCGCTGGCCATCGCGGTGGCCAACGCGGTACGTCACGCGCTGGCAACCCAGCCCGGTAACGTGCTGGTGTTCCTGCCGGGCATTGCCGAGATCGAGCGCACGCGCGCCGCGCTCGAGGACGGAGCCAGCCCCATCGACGTGCAACTCCTGCACGGGTCGCTCACCCTGGAGGCGCAGGACGCCGTCCTGCGGCCAACCACGGCGCGGCGCCGCGTGGTACTGAGCACCGCCATCGCGGAGTCGTCCGTGACTCTCGAGGGCGTGCGCGTGGTGGTGGATGCCGGCCTCGCGCGCGTGCCGCGATTCGACCCGCGCAGCGGCATGACGCGCCTCGCCACGGTACGCGTGTCACGCGCGTCCGCCGACCAGCGCCGCGGTCGCGCCGGCCGCAGCGCCCCGGGGCACTGCATCCGGCTCTGGGATGCCGGCACCGACGCCTCGCTGCCCGCACGAAGCACCCCCGAAATGATGGAGAGCGATCTCGCGCCGCTGGCCCTGGAGCTGGCCTGCGCGGGTGTCAGCGACGCGACCTCCCTCGCCTGGCTTGATGCGCCGCCCGCTGGCGCGTTGGCGCAGGCGCGCGGCTTGCTCCGCGACCTCGGCGCACTCGACGCGGGCGGTCGCGTCACGGCGCACGGACAGGCCATGGCGGCGCTGGGCATTGCGCCGCGGCTGGCCCACCTCGTGCTGCGCGGTGCGGAACGCGGTTGCGCGACGCTCGCCTGCGAGCTCGCGGCGCTGCTGGCCGAACGCGACCTGCTCCACCGCGACGCCGCGGACACCGACGCGGACCTGCACACGCGCGTCGAGGCGCTTCGCGGCGCGCACGCCGGCCGCGTGGACCGCGGGCGTCGGGAGCGCGTGCGACGTGAATCACAGGCGCTGCTCCGCTCGCTCCCTGCGGCGCATCGACGTGATGACCGTCCCGATGCGCTGGATGACATCGGGCTGCTCGTGGCGCTGGCGTATCCCGACCGTCTGGCGAGGCGGCGCGAGGGTGCGGCGCCCCGCTACCTGCTGCGCAACGGGCGCGGGGCCCGGCTCGACCGGCCGCAGGCGCTGGGACGCGCCGAGCT
>JAYQOZ010000236.1:0-4249 GCA_038145035.1 Gemmatimonadaceae bacterium
TAGGGGGGGTGGGGTGGGGGCCGGGGCGGCCGCCGCCGCCGGAAGGAGCCGCCCCAGATCCAGGACGTGCTCAAGCGCGGCCAGAGCCTGATCGTCCAGGTCAGCAAGGAGCCCATCTCCACGAAGGGCCCGCGCGTGACCGCCCAGGTCTCGCTGGCCGGTCGCTTCCTGGTCTACATGCCCTTTGCCTCGCGCCGCGTCGGGGTGAGCCGCAAGATCGGCGAGCGCGCCCAGCGGCAGAAGCTGCGCGAGCTGGTCGAGGCGGTGCTGCCCAAGGACGCGGGCGGCGTCATCGTGCGCACGGTCTCCGAGGGCGTGACGCAGGAGACGGTGAAGCGCGAGCTCGACACGCTGATCGGGCAGTGGAACCGGATCAACAAGAAGCAGAAGTTCGTGGGCAACCCGCCCAAGCTGCTGCACCGCGAGACCTCGCTCACCCGCGGCATCATCCGCGACCTGTTCTCGGCAAAGGTTGACCGGCTCACCGTAGACTCGAGGCAGGTCTACAACGAGATCGTCGAGTACCTCGGCGGCATCGCGCCGGAGCTGGTGGAACGGGTCACGCTCCATGAGGGGAAACAGGGGCTCTTCGACAAGGAGGGGATCGAGACCGAGATCCGCGACCTGTTCAAGCGTCGCTGCGACCTGCCCAGCGGCGGCTACCTGATCATCGAACCCACCGAGGCGCTGGTCTCGATCGACGTGAACTCGGGGCGCTTTACCGGCAAAAAGGATCCGGAGAAGACGGTCACGAAGACCAATATCGAGGCGGCCCGCGAGATCGCGCGACAGCTGCGCCTGCGCGACGTTGGCGGCATCATCGTCTGCGATTTCATCGACATGGAGTCCAAGGCCAACCGCGACCGCGTGCTGCAGGAGTTGCGCATGCACCTCGGTCGCGACCGCGCCCGCACCAAGGCCTACGCCGTCAGCGACCTCGGCCTGATCGAGATGACGCGGCAGCGGGTGCGGCAGAGCCACTTCCACGCGATGACCGAGGCCTGTCCGATCTGCAACGGTACCGGCCGTGTGCTCACGGCCGAGACCATCGTGCGTCGGATGGAGCGGGCCGTTCGGCGCCTGGCCAGCGAGGGACGCCGCGAGGGCATCGTCGTGAAGCTCTATCCGGAGACCGCGATGTATGTGCTCGAGGAGGAGAAGGAGTTGATCAAGCGCCTCGAGAAGTCGGTGGGCTTCACGGTGGAGATGCGGGACGATCCGCTGCTGAAGCCGGACGAGTTCCGTCTGGTGGTGAAGGGTGCCGGCCGGGACATCACCAGCCAGTACGCGGTGGCGTAGGGACCGGAGGGGAGGGGCCGAGGAGCCAGTGCGGGGGTGCGGGTCTGTGCAGCCGGCCTGCAGTGCCCCCCAAACACCCCAAGTCCCGTAATCCCAGCCACTTGACCCTGTTTTTCAAAGGCTGTATTATTTCAGGCTCGCATCAATCTGGCATTTCTCATCCGAGTCGTTCCTAATGTCGTACGCCATTTTCCGCTCCGGCGGTAAGCAGTTCCGCGCCGAGAAGGGCAGCACGCTGCGCCTTCCCACCCTCCCGGGTGATGCCGGCGCCACGGTCGAGTTCAACGAGGTCCTCCTCGGGTCCGACGGCAGCACCGTGAAGGTCGGCGTGCCGCCGCTCAAGGGCGCCTCGGTCACCGCCGAGATCGTCAAGCACGGCCTGGGCGACAAGATCATCGTCTTCAAGTTCAAGCGACGCAAGAACTACGCGCGCAAGCAGGGCCACCGGCAGGGCTTCACCGAAGTCCGCATCCGCGACATCCATCTCGGCTAATCGGGGAGCACGACTACCATGGCACATAAGAAGGGCGTAGGCTCCTCGCGCAACGGGCGCGACTCGAACCCGCAGTACCGAGGCGTGAAGAAGTATGGCGGCGAGCAGGTGATCGCCGGCAACATCATCATCCGCCAGTGCGGGACGAAGTACCACCCTGGCAACAACGTCGGGATGGGCACGGACTACACGATCTACTCGCTGATCGACGGCGTCGTGAAGTTCGAGCACAAGTCCAAGACGCGCCTCAAGGTCTCGGTCTACCCGGCCGCGTAAGCGCTGGCTCGAGTGCGGCAATGAGGGCCCGGTCTTCAGTGACCGGGCCCTTTGTCATCTGGGTGCTGCCGCAGAGGGGTGTGCCACGGAGACACCGAGACTCAGCGGGGGCCAGCGGAAGGAGTCCTCTGTGTCTCCGTCGTCAACCCGGCGATTCATCCGTCGACTCGGAGGCGGGCGGCGGCGCAGTCCTTGCCGTGCCTGCCGTGGGCCCGGACTTGCCTTCCTTCCGCAGCACGGATGCCAGTTGCTCCCCCAGCACCTTCGCCTCGGCCTCGCGTTCGAGCAGGTTGCCGTGCAGCCGCTCCAACGTCGCGGACTCGAGTTCCTTGCCGTCACGCTTGGCGCGGTGCACCGCGTAGCCCAGCGCCTGCGCGGCCTTGTCCGCGTTCTGCCGCACCCGGAAGAGTTCGATGCGCACCTTCCCCTCGTCGAGCGCGTCCTTCGCCGCGGCACCTGCGCGGTCAAGTTCCTGCTGCACCTTGTCCCAGAGTCCCATGCGTGGACCACCTCCTCTGGGCACCCGTACGAGCGCGCGAGGGTGTTGGTTTCCGGCTGCGTGCGTGTGATTCGGATGCCGGAATCGCCAACGCGACCGGCGACGCGGGCAGCTTCGCGGCCAGCGAGGCGCTCACCTACGCGCCGAGCACCTCGCGCGCCAGCGCCGGGTCGTCCGTGCAGAGGCCGTCCACGCCGATTGCCGCGAGGCGGCGCATCGTGGCGGGATCGTTCACCGTCCAGGCGATCACCCGCTGGCCCGCGGCGTGGGCCGCATCCACCAGGGCCTGGTCCACGAAAGGCCACTGGCGCCACAGGTCGCGGCCGCCAACCGTATTGAGCGCGTGCATCGCGTTCAGGGGATAGCTCACCTCCAGCACGCCGCGGGCCACGCCGGGGTCGATGGCCCGGGCGTCGGCGACCTCCCCATGATACAAGGCGTGCACAGCGGCGTCGCCGCCGATGCGGCGGATTGCCTCGAGGCTGCCGCGGGCCGTGTCCGGACCCTTCAGCTCCACGTACGCCCGCAGGCCCGCATCGCGGAGCAGGGTCAGCGCCTCGTCGAGCGTCGGCGGCGGGGGCGCCCGATGGCCGGCCGGGGCGGCCTGCTCCGCCAAGACGTCGGGCGGGAGGGGGTCGTGGTGCACCCGCAGCACGCCGTCCGGATGGAGGTGCACATCCAGCTCCACGCCGTCCGCCCCGAGCTCGGCCGCCCGCGTAAAGGCGGCGAGGGAGTTCTCGGGGCGCTCGCGGGAGGCCCCCCTGTGGGCGATGATCTCCGGACGGGGCACGGGCATATCTTAACATCCGGTGCAGCCCCACGTCCTACGGTCACGAGGATGCCAGTGCCCGTCCCCAGCCAACCAGCGACCGACGCGGAGTTGATCGCCCGATGGCAGTCGGGGGACCAGCGGGCGGCGGCCCTCCTCGTGGAGCGGCACGCCACCCCGCTGGCGCGGTTTGCGGCCAGCCTGGGCGTCCGTGACGAGATCGACGAGGTGGTGCAGGATACGTTCGTGCGGGGCTTTGAGTCCCTGGACGGCTTCCGGGCGAACAGTTCGCTGCGTACGTGGCTCTTCACGATCTGCAAGCGGCTGGTGCTGGACCGGCGCCGGGCGGACCGACGACGACGGGACGTGGCGGAGGTGGACGAGCGGGATGCCGCCACGGAGTACGACGCGCTGGACACGCTGGTGGGTGACGAGACGGCGCGGCAGGTGAGGGACGCGGTGAACCGGCTGACGCCGCTGCAGCGCGAGGTGTTCAGCCTCCGGGTGAATGAAGGACTATCCTACGCGGAGATCGCGGAGGCGCTGGGAAGTACCGAGGGCTCGTGTCGGGTGCATTATCACAACGCGATCCGCGCGATCAAGGAGTCTCTGGGCCATGACTGAGTGCGTAGACGAAACCCTGCGGGACCTGTTGCCGGCGCTGGCGCGCAACGCGCTGCCGGAGGCCAAGGCATCCCGTGTGCGGGCGCACCTGTCCGCCTGCGCCGCCTGCGCGGCGGAGTGGAGGATCCTGCAGGCCGCGATCGCCGTCTTTGCGGCGTCCACGCCGTCCGTGGACGTCGGGGCCATTGTATCGCGCCTGCCGGCGCCGCCGCAGGCACGCCCGGCGCTGCGGCTGCAGCGCGGCGGGGCGACGACGCGCTGGCGCCCGTCGCGCTCCATGCTCGCGGCC